>CADCPT010000121.1 GCA_902803385.1 uncultured Ruminococcus sp. | reverse complement strand
TATTTAGATGATTCAGAGGCTGATAAAAAAGAAAACAGTTTTTTCACACCCCCTGAAAAAACACTATAAATAGTTCGCCGCAGGGTAGGCACACTATTTTTCCTGATAGTTTCCGAGAAAAGAAAAATCGACCATTTCGTCCGAAAGAGCGCAAAGGAGGCTCATGGTGTCTTTATTCACGGCACTGCCGGTGAAATCAAGATAGAAGAAATATTCAAACGATTTTCCGTAAATGGGACGGGATTCTATCTTTGTAAGGTTAAGCCCGTGGTATGCAAATCTGCACAGGGCACTGTATAGTGAACCCGTTACGTGCGGCAGCGCAAAGCAAAGACTGATCTTGTCTGCAGATGGTTCGATAAAGAGCTTTCTCGATACTACGATAAAGCGCGTTGTGTTATTAGGATTGTTCTGAAAGCCGCGGCGGATCACTTCGAGCCCGTGTCTTTGCGCCGCATCCTCGCTGCAGATAGCGGCAAGCCCTTCTTCGCTGCTTTCCGAAACATGCTTTGCAGCCTGAGCAGTGCTTACAAACTGCTTCGCAGTCATTCCCTGATGACCGTTCAGAAAATCAGAACACTGCGAAAGCGCCTGAGGGTGAGAGTATACCTCGCGCACATCCTCTATCTTCGTGCCGGGTCTCGCTGCAAGGCAATGGTCTACGGGGATATCGGCGGCAGCCGCAATATAAAAGCGATACTGCAGCATCAGGTCGTAAACATCTGTTACCGAGCCTGCGGAGCTGTTTTCGATGGGTATTACTCCGAAATCTGCTTCACCGTTCATTATAGCTTTGAATACCTCGCGGAAGGGTGAACGGAAAACAGGTGCTGCGTTGGGGAATATCTTTTTTGCAGCTTTATGTGCATATGCGCCCTCTGCTCCGAAACATACAACGCGCACGTTTTCATCAGTATACGGCACCGTGTTCTCCGCGCAGAGTATTTCGTTTTTCAGTTGTTCTCCGGAGCCGAGCATATCATGCTGCAGTGCTCTTGAAAGTTCCATTATTGTCGCGTAAAGGAGCCTTGCGCTTGGTCCGTATTCGCCTGCGCGTGCCTCGACCGAATCAAGCACTTCTTTTTCGCGCTCTGTATTCAGAATGGGTATCCCGTTTTCCATTTTGTATATGGCGACTTTTTTTGAGCATTCCATTCTTTTTTTATACAGCTCGATAAGCTGCTCGTCTATTTCGTCGATCTCTTCTCTTATTGGTGTAAGGGTCATAGTTTGTGTACCTCGCTTAACAGATTGATAAGTGCAACAGCGGCTGCCGCTTCAACAACAGGAACAGCTCTTACAACGATACAGGGGTCATGTCTTCCCTTGACTGCAAGCGTTGTATCTGTCATGCTTTCAAGCTCTACGGTGTGCTGCTCTGTTGATATTGAAGGAGTAGGCTTTACGGCCACTCTGAATATTATCGGCATTCCTGAGCTTATTCCGCCGAGTATGCCTCCGTGATTATTGGTCCTTGTTTTTACCGTGCCGTTGTCGATATAGAATTCATCATTGTTTTCGCTGCCGCGCATCATAGATGCCTCAAACCCGGCTCCGAATTCTATGCCCTTTATGGCAGGGATGCCAAACATAACAGATGATATCACATTTTCAATTCCGCTGAACATGGGGTTTCCTACTCCTGCCGGTACGCCCGTGACGGCACATTCTATAGTGCCTCCGATGCTGTCTCCGGACATACGGCATTCGTCTATAAGACTTCTCATTGCGTCTTCTCTGCTTTCATCCACAAGCCCGAAAACCTGCGCCGACAGTCTGTCCATAAGCTCGCCGGGTATGCTTACCGGGTCGAAGCGCTCATCCTTTATATTGCCTACGGAAGCGATATGGGCAGCGATCTTTATCCCTCTTTTTTCAAGTATCTGTCGGCAGACAGCGCCTGCAAAGACCAGGGGAGCTGTCAGCCTGCCGGAAAAATGACCGCCGCCGCGGATATCGTTGCAGCCTTCGTATCGTATATACCCGGTATAATCGGCATGCCCCGGACGTGGCGAGGACAAGACATTTCCGTAATCCCCGGAACGCGTATTGGTATTTTTTATTACCGCGCAAAGAGGCGCGCCGGTCGTTACGCCGTCAAGCATCCCCGACATTATCTCCGGGAAGTCCTTTTCAAGCCTGGGAGTTGCCGCACGGTCTTTTCCGGGCGCTCTTCTTGCCATCTGCAAAAGGACGGAATCCATGTCGATCCTTTCGCCTGCCGGGAGACCGTCGATGACAACGCCGATGCCTGCTCCATGACTTTCGCCGAAAATTGATATGTTTACAAGGTTACCCCATGATGACATCAGCAATACCTCCTAAGCTCCTGAAATCCTCGAAATATGAGGGATAGGATTTGTTTATGCTTTCCATATCAGTTATGACTATATCTCCGATGCACCGCGCAGAAGCGGTCGAAAGAGACATTACGATCCTGTGGTCGTTGAAGCCCTCTACAAGAGCGCCTTTGAGATTATCACAGCCGTTGATTACAAGTCCGTCGGGTGTTTCGGTAATATCAGCTCCAAGCCTTGAAAGACCCTGAGCCATAGCGGCAAGCCTGTCACATTCCTTTATGCGCAGCCTTTCAGCACCTGTTATCACGGTCTGACCTTCGGCAAATGCTGCTGTAACTGCAAGAGCCGGTACCATATCCGGAATATCCCTTGCGTCGATCTCGATGCCATGAAGCTTTGAGCCGCTTATCGTGATATTCCTGCCGTTTGTTATAATATCCGCTCCGAAACGGCGGTATATATCTACGCATGCCTTGTCGCCCTGAACAGAATCAGGTCTGAGGTTATCTATCGTGATATTGCCGCCGAGGGCGCCTGCTGTCATGAAGAATGCTGCCTGAGACCAGTCGCCCTCTACAATATAGTCACGCGGAGAATACTTCTGTCCGCCTTTTACTGAAAAACCGTTTTCTGTTCTTGCGACTGTAACTCCGAAATCTGCCATTGCAGATATGGTCATATCAATATAACCGACGGACTGGGCTTTTGTTGTAAGAATTATCTCGCTGTCACCTTCGAGCAGCGGAAGAGCAAGCAGCAGACCTGTGATGAACTGGGAGCTGACATCTCCCGGTATCTCATATTGTCCGCTCCGGAGCTGTCCGTTTATTCTAAGCGGCAGACCGCCGCTTGTATCGCATATGACGTTATGCTTCGGAAGGCAATCGGTAAATACGCCGATCGGCCGCTCAGGAAGCTTTCCTCTGCCGATAAACTGCGCTTCAATGCCGCCTGCGGCAGCAACGGGGATAAGAAACCGCAGCGTTGAACCGCTTTCATGACAATCGAGCAGGGCGGATGGTGAAGAAAAAACCCTGCTTCCGTCTATTTTCAGACTTCTATCATTATAATATGTAATAACGGCGCCGAGCGCGCGCATACAATCAATGGTAGCTTTTATATCTTCGGAAAGCTCCACAGGAGATATCGTGCTTTCTCCTGACGCAAGCGAAGCACATATTATCGCTCTGTGCGCGGCACTTTTGGACGGAGGCACGCTGACCCTGCCTGACAGGAAGGAGGGAGAGATCCTGATACTATGCAAAAAACAACATCCTTTCAGAAATAATCTGGATTAATAATAGCATAATTTTAATGTTTATTCAATACTCATTAATAAATCGTACACAAAATAAACAAAAACCATACCAAAAACCGACAAAATAACAGTTTTAGTCAAAAATGAAAATATTTCATTGACTTTGGAAAAGTGTTGTCGTATAATAACCGTAGTGACAGATACTGTCCAAAATAAATTATTTTAAGGAGAATGTATTATGCTGAAAAATCGTAACATTGCTCTTGTGATCGTACTTGGTATCGTTACCTGCTCTATCTATCTTTTCTACTGGCTGTATGTAACTGCAGATGCTCTTGAGCAGCAGGGTCAGGCTGGCGGACAGAGCGCTATGATCATCCTCATCCTTTCAATCGTGATCTGCCCTGTAGGATTCCTCCTCTTCGGTATGAGCGCGAACGACAACCTCAACAACATCAAGGCTCAGAAGGGCATTGAGCAGGCTGACAACAAGGTTCTTTACATTGTTCTCGGTATCCTCATCCCGATCGTTCTTGTATGCCTTGTTCAGAACGAGATCAACAAGCTCGTTCCTGCTGAGGCTTAATGAGCACGGAAGTTAAAAAAAGAGTTAAGAGGGTCGCCCTTGTGGTGATCCTCTTTATTCTTTGCGGTCTTGCATATGCACTGGTAGTGTCGCTGCTCGGCTTCGGTATTCCCTGCATATTCAGGCTTGTAACAGGCTTCAGATGTCCCGGCTGCGGGATCACTCATGCGGCTTTGTGTTTTCTGAAGCTTGATATTGTCGGAGCAGTCCGGGCCAATGCATTTATCATACCTATCGTTTTGTTTGTAGGGTGGGTATTGGGATACAGCACCGTGCGCTATATAAAAAAGGGATTTATGAGACTTGATTCAGGCTCGAAGATAGCAGATATAGGCTTTCTTATTCTTCTTCTCGTCTGGTGGGTAGTAAGAAATGTTATAGGCATCTGATCCTGCCGATTATATAGTGTTTTTCATAGATGCCGGACGCGAAGCCGCCGCCCGACCGTGCCTTCGGCGCGACCGGGCTGCTAAAAATTTGTTTTTTCAGGGGTGCCAGGCGCGAAGCACCTGGCACCCCTGAAAAAACACTATAAAAAGTGCGCCGCAAGGTAGGCGCACCAGGGGGCACTTCCTACGGGCGCGCTGCGTTTTTGCTTTTGGCTCTTGACAATAGTATAAAAGTATGATATTATGAGCCTGCAACAAAAAAATAAAACTTATCCGGAGTGACCGAGGGAACAGGCCCTATGACGTCCGGCAACCTACCTTTGCGGCAAGGTGCTAATTCCTGCGGTCTGACCGAAAGATGAGGTAATGATATCCGCTCGGTTATTCCGGGCGGTTTTTTTATTGTTTAAAAAGAAAAGGAGAATCAAAATGTCAAAGCTTTTATTCACGTCTGAATCTGTAACGGAAGGACATCCCGACAAAGTTTGCGATCAGATCTCTGACGCTGTTCTTGATGCTATACTCGAGAAAGATCCCGAAGCACACGTTGCCTGTGAGGTAACAGCTACAACCGGTATGATACATGTAATGGGTGAGATAACAACAGACTGCTATGTCGATATCGACCGAGTAGCAAGAGACGTTATCAACGACATAGGCTATGATCGCCCGGAATGCTGCTTTAACGGAAATACATGCGCTGTTATTACTTCTATCGACTCTCAGTCGCCGGATATCGCAGTGGGAGTAAATTCATCTTCGGAATTCCGCGGAGGTGAAGAAGAAGATCTCAACCGTACCGGCGCCGGAGACCAGGGTATCATGTTCGGATTTGCATGCAATGAAACTCCGGAGCTTATGCCCCTGCCGATCTCACTGGCGCATAAGCTTGCAAAGAAGCTTGCAGAGGTCCGTAAGAACAATACACTTTCATACCTCAGACCCGACGGAAAAACTCAGGTAACTGTAGAATATGATAACGGCGTTCCGGTAAGAATAGATACAGTACTTAT
>CADCPT010000120.1 GCA_902803385.1 uncultured Ruminococcus sp. | reverse complement strand
GTTTCAGGCAAGGTTTACGCATATCTTCAAAGCAAGGGTATAGGCAAAGAGGATTTTGTAATGATATGTCTCCCCAGGGGCATAACGCCTATTATTGCCTTGATGGGCGTGTGGAAAAACGGTTCTGCTTTTGTTATAGTAGAGGATAACTATGCCCCGGAAAGAATTGAGTTCATTAAAAAGGACTGCGGCTGTAAGGCAGTTATAAATTCCGACGTCTGGCAGGAGATACAGACACTTGAGCCGAAATCAGGACACGAACCTGTTGATGAAAGAGCCGCCGCCTTTGCGGTTTATACCTCCGGCACAACAGGCAACCCCAAGGGCGTACTGCATGAGTACGGCAACATTGACCGCATGATAAATTCGGTCACTATGTCAAGCTGCGAACCCCTTACGACAGAAAACGACAGATTTGCTCTTGTTGCGCCTCTTAATTTTGTAGCTTCTATGCTTATCATTGTTTACGGACTGTATTATGCTGTACTTAATTTTGTAGTACCTTATGCCGTAATAAAGAATCCTCTGCTTATCGGTATGTTCATCATCAAAAACAAGATAACCGGCACATTTCTTACGCCGTCTTATATCAGAAAGCTCAAGCAGAAGCCGCCAATGCTCAAATTCTGCATAATCGGATCTGAACCTGCAAACGAGGTCTGGCTTGACGGTCTGACAATACATAACTTCTACCTGATGAGCGAATCCGGCTTTGCGGTAGCACATTTTAAGGTGGACAAAAAGTATTCCCAGACGCCTGTGGGTCATTCTGAGTTCGGACACCGCATTATGCTGCTGGACGAAAACGGAAATGAGGTTCCCGACGGCGAAGAGGGTGAGATCTGCTTTGAGAATAAATACGTAAGAGGATATATAAATCTTCCCGAAGAAACAGAAAAGGCGTTCAAGAACGGCGTCTATCACACCGCTGATCTGGCCGTAAGAAACGAAAACGGCGACCTTATCATCAAGGGCAGACTGAACGATATGGTCAAGATCAACGGCAACCGTGTTGAACCCGGAGAGATAGAAGAAGTAGCCAAAAAGGTTCTTGGCATAGACTGGGCTGCGGCAAGAATATTTGATGACGGAAACCGCGTATTTATTGCCGTTTACTACCTTGACAAAAAGCTGAAGGTGGATTTTGACAAAACAAGAAAAGCGATGGAGCAGTATCTTCCGTATTATATGCTGCCGTCCTATTTTATACAGATAGACAAGATTCCCTTGAAGGCGACGGGAAAGATGGACAGAAAAGCGCTTCCTGCGCCGAAATTAGAGGACTATATGGATGATTATGTCGCTCCCCGAGATGAGCTTGAAACTGCATTGTGCAGCGCCTTTGCCAAGGTCCTGAAAATAGAGCGTGTAGGCATACATGACGACTTCTATAAACTGGGCGGAGATTCTCTGGCATCAATGGACGTGCTTGTGGAATCAAAGATCAACGGTCTGTCCGCATCGGATATTTTTGCGGGACACACACCCGAGAAGATCGCCGGAATATACAAGAGAAAGTACCCCAACGGCATGGAAGAATCCAACGAAGAGCGTGACGACAGAAGCAGAAAAGAGACTCATTCCCTGACTCCGTATCAGACGTACATGATAGACTATCAGATGTACACTCCGATGTCCACTATGCTTAATCTTTTTACGATGCTGCGCTTTGATAAGGATCAGTTTGATCCCGTAAAGATGGCTCATGCTCTGGAAAAGGTAATAGAAGCTCATCCGGCGCTCACTACAAAATTCGTGTTCAATAAGGACGGGGAGATCGTTCAGGAATATCACCCCGAGCTTGCTGAAAAGCTTACCGTTGAAAGGATGACTGAAAAGGAATTTCAGTTGGTCAAGGATACCTTTGTCAAGCCGTTCCGAATCATAAATTCAAGGCTTTACCGTCTTAGAGTGTTTGAAACAGAGGAAGCAGGCTATGTATTCTTTGACGTTCACCATACCGTGTTTGACGGCACCTCGTTCCAGGTTATTTTTGCTGATATTATAAAGGCATATTATGACATGGAGCTTGAACGTGACTACTACTACATGATGCTGAATGACCGCGAAGAAGCCATGAATACCGACCGTTATCTTGAAGATAAGAAGTACTTTGAAGAGCTTTATGACGGAGAGTTTTCAATACGTCCTCAGGTAGACTTTGAGGTAAGAGAAAACACCCTGGCACAGCTCAGTGCAGGTCTTAGCAAGAACGAAGAGGCAATGCAGGCTGTTGAAGAAAAGTACAAGGTAACCAGAAACGCATTCTTCTCACTTGTGTCATTGATGTCGGTGGCGATCTATAACAAGAAGGACGATATCAAGATATCATGGACATACAACGGCAGAGATGACCTTTCAAAAATGAACACCATCGGTCTGCTGCTCAACGATCTTCCGGTTGCCCTTCATTTCCATAAGGATCAGCTCATCAAAGAGCTTTATGCTGATGTGCAGAAGCAGCTTTCTGAGGGTATCGCTCACAACAGCTACCCCTATACAACCCTGGGAAAATCTGCCGTTGACGACGATATGCTCTGCTTCCTCTATCAGGAGGATATCCGTGATGCCGGCGGAGAAATGGACGATCTGAATATAAACACTATCGACGTAAGACAAAATACACCGGCTGCCGAAAATATTCTTGATGTTCAGATACTTGACGGCAAGGACGGCCTGGAGCTTGTGCTTGACTATGCCGCTTCACGCTACAAGAGGGAGAGCATGGAAAGGTTCAGCAATATTTTTGTTGCAGCAACCGAGGTTCTTCTCTCGCTTTGTGATGAAGAAAACGCAACCGTAAAGAAGGCTCTTAAAAAGATACTCAGCAAGGTAAACGAAAGGAGCTTCTTTATCTTATGGATGAAATAAAAAATAATGAAAAGCCGCTAAGCAAAGAGGATGAACAGCTTGGTCAGAATTTCGGCTTCTTTTCGCTTATGAAGTTTGCACTACCGTCTATGTTTGCGTTGGTGTTCGTTGCCGTATATCAGCTTGTAGACGGTATGTTCATAGAAAAGTTCGTAGGCTCTCCGGAGGTGGGAGAGATATCCATAGCTGCGGTAAATCTGTTTTATCCCATACTTTCCCTGTATGTCGCTTCCGGTATAATGCTGGGAACAGGCGGCAACGCTGTAGTTGTAAAGCTGCTTGGCGAGGGCAAGAAAAAGGAAGCCGACCGTGTTTTTTCCGAAACTATTATATTCTCGGTTATAGTATCGGTCGTTATTTCGGCAATATGCCTGATCTTTCGTGAAAATATCATGGTGTGGCTGGGCGCATCAGAAATTAATATAGTATACCTGCGTCCGTATTACACTGTTCTGTCTGCGGCCGGTCCGGTTATCATGCTCCAGATGGTTCTCGGCGTCATGCTCATAGGCGAGGGAAGGTCTGTCTTGGCCGCTGTCCTGCTCATTATCGGCGGCGTTCTCAACTGCGTTCTTGACTGGCTGTTTATGGCTGTATTTAACTGGGGTATAAGCGGAGCTGCCATCGCCACCGCAATTGGCTATGCCGTAACCATTCTTTATGCGTTTTATTATTATTCCCCTATAGGAAAGAGCAAATATAAAATAGGGTTTACAAGAATACGATTCAGGGAAATCGGTTTTATCTGCTTTAACGGATCGTCAGAAATGATCTCTAATTTGTTGGGCGGAGTGACCGCTCTGTTTATGAACCATATCATTTTCCGTTTTCAGGGAGAGATAGGGCAGTCTGCATTGTCGGTAGTGCTGTATTTCCAGTT
>CADCPT010000119.1 GCA_902803385.1 uncultured Ruminococcus sp. | reverse complement strand
TTATAGTGTTTTTTCAGGGGTTCCAGGCGCGAAGCGCCTGGAACCCCTGAAAAAACAAATTTTTAGCAGCCCGGTCGCGCCGAAGGCACGGTCGGGCGGATGGGGCAGTGTTAATGCGACAGCCTCTGAAAAACTATATTATTGTTGTCCGCTAAGAAGCGCCTCTGCAAAGATCATGTCCGAAGGATATGTCAGCTTTATGTTGGAGGTGCTGCCGGGTATCAGACGGACCTCATATCCGCGGCTCTTATACAGCCTGCATACATCCGTTGCAGCCTCTCTTTCCTCCCGAGACAGAGAAGCCATTATTCCGCGAAAGCTCCCGATGCGGAAGCTCTGAGGAGTCTGTACGTTGAACATCCTGCTCCTGAGCGGAAACTCATCCGCGCTGACGCCGTCCTCCGATATTATCATCGTATCGGTCGCGCCGACCGCCACGGTACATATTTCACAGCTTTCGAGCGCCTTTATGCTGTCTGATATCATTCCCGGAGTCACAAATGGTCTTACTGCATCATGAGTCAGGATAATATCGTCGTCCGAAGCCCCGAGAACAGAGCCTGCAAAGGATATGATATTTCCGACTGTTGCATTCCTGTCGGAGCCACCCTTTGTGACATATATCCCTTTAAGTCCCGAAGCATCGCAAAGCTCCAGCATATAGCCATACCAGTCGGGATTGATCCCTATGATGACATTATCCACCTCGGCGCTGTCAAGAAATGCCTGCGCCGTGCGTATGATAACGGGCTTGCCGCAAAGCTCCATAAACTGTTTGGGAAGCTCTGTATTACCCATGCGCGAGCCCTTTCCCCCTGCTACTATCCCGGCGATGACCATGAACTTCACCCCTGTTCAAAAATTTTTTCTGCAATATCGTCGATTATTTCGCGGCGGTGCGCAGTTTCACTGCCGTCGGCAAATATATGCAGCCTGTCCCCTTCGGAAAGCTCAAGCTCGTCGATGAAAGGAACAGCATAATAGTCAAAGCCTCTTCTGAGAAGCAGACCGCCGCTCCCTACTCTTGCGACCTCAAAAAGACCTTCGTCGGCAGTTATGATAATAACGCAGTCTCCCTCTGACCAGCCGTCAAGTATCCCTGCAGGAAGATCCAGTGTTTTTCCTTCTTCGTTTTCAAGAACAGCCGCACTGCCCTCGAATCTGTCCAGTATATATCTTAGCATGGTATTATTCCTGCCTTTCTGTATCAACGCATATTTCACTGCCGTCCGAGGATATTATGACCGTACCGTTGAGATCGGTGCGGTAGAGCTTTGTTCCTGCCTTTTCCCAGCGTTTCAGAGCCTGCTTGTGCGGATGACCGTAGTCGTTGTTTTCTCCGCAGGAAATAACGCCGTATGAAGCGCCCACCGCGGCAACAAATTCCTCACAGGATGAATCCGAGCTTCCGTGATGCCCTATTTTTACCACATCTGCGGAAAGGTCGGCGCCGCTTTTCAGCATCTCGGTTTCCGAGGCAAGCTCTGCATCGCCTGTATAAAGAAAGCTTACTCCGCCGTAGCGTATCATAACGACTGCCGAATAATCATTCAGGCCTTCGTAGTTATCGCCGCAGGGCGCCAGAAGATCTACCGTATACTGCGGATCGGCGCTTGAGGCTATGCGGACTCCTGCCTTCGCGGTCTTTACCTTCAGTCCCCTGTTACCCAGTTCCTTGAGAAGCTTTTCGTAGGTGAATGTATCAGCTGTAACCTTAGGCATATACACTTCCCCGACCTCAAGCTCCTTTATCGCCCGGCGCATACCGCCTATATGGTCGCTGTGCGGGTGGGTCGCTATAAGGAAATCTATCCTTTTACAGCCCAGGTCGGATATGTATTTTCCGATACCGTCGCCCTCATCGGTGACTCCGGCGTCAATGAGCATAGTCCTGCCGTCAGGCAGCTGTATGAAAGTGCTGTCGCCCTGCCCCACGTCAAGAAAATGACTGACGAGCCGCGGAGCCGGGAGGGAGTTTTCCTCCGCAGACAGATCGCTGTCCAGATATTCATAAAGGCTTTCGCAGGAGCAAAGCAGGAATACGGATGTTATGCAGAGCAGAACGCATAACAGCTTCTTGATATTTTTCTTCATATCCAACCTCATATCAGGGATCGATCAATACATACGCCTTCCGGAGCCGGAGCTACGCCGCCTTCGGAAGAGCTTCAAGCGCGGGAACATCCTCAGACGAAAGCCTGCGGACAGTATATCCCCTGTTTTCAAGCAGGCTGACGATGCCGTTGTCGCCGAAAAAATGAGCGACGCCCACAACGACCATGACCGCCTTTTTTTCCTTCAGGAAATCCTCTATCCTGTCGGTCATAAGCTTATTGCGGTCTTCAACAAGCCTCTTTGTAAAGCTTTCATACATTTCTATCACATGTTCAAGCTCTTCAAGCTCGTCATCCGAGGCCGCCTTTTTCAGCAGCTCCTCAATTTCGGAATCATCCGAGGTGACGTCCTCTGCAGTCAGAGTTCCGGTCTTCCATTTTTCATAAAGCCCGGCGATCTCTTCGACAGAAGAATCATAATATTCCTCAGAGACGTATTCTTCAAGCATCAGCTCCGTAAGCTCTTCATCTTCTTCGGTATAGGCTGAAATATGATCTTCGTTTTTCTCCAGACCGACTATAGTCTTGCATCTTGCATCCGCAAGGGCTCTGACCGTATCATCGACCCCGTAATCGCCCGAAAGGCCGGCATCCATGCTGACCGCATCATCCAGGAAATTGATCCATATCGCAGGCTTGTACATATCAAGAGACGAGTAGAACAGGTCATGTTCCCTCAGAATATTTCTTGCACTGGTATATGCCTCTGCGGAAACATGATCGATTATCGTGGTGCCGTCGGAATACATATATTCACGCAGTGTCGCACGCATAACGGACAGATCTGCGTCAGACGGGTCTATTTCCACAGCAAGAGTGTCACAAAGGTCAAATGCCGCATTGAAATAATCCGGCAGGCACTGCGCGTCGCTGTCGCCGACATGTATGCTTCCCATCATATATACCACAGCACCGTTTTTCGCCTTTGCCTCCCACACCGCAGGAGTTATTATATTCTCCGACGCCGCGGAGCTTTCTTCGGGCTGTGATGAAACGGCATTTTCATCAGTTACGGTAACAGAAAAGACCGCTATATCCACATTATCCGAGCTGACGGTTATTTCCGCCGCTCCTGCAGAGACCGCGGTAACGATACCCGTGCTGTCCACTGCAGCAACAAGCTGATCGCTGCTTTTATAGAAAAGCGCATGTCCGATGAACGGGAGCCTGTATTCTTCGCCTTTTTCAAGCTCAACTGACTTCCTGCGCGGCTCAGGAGCCGATACCGTCTGCGAAGCGGAGCTTTCGCCGCTTACAGACCCGGAGCTTTGTTCGGGACGAGGCTCTTCAGAGCTTTCGCTTTTTTCCTTTTCCGGTATGAGCATACAGCCGGAAAACAGCATTACCACGCTCAGCGCCGCCGCCATAACCGTCTTTCTCAAGCTCATAGCATCATACCCTCCCGAAAAATAATATACTGCTCTGATTATATCACAGATCGCGGAAATATACAATCACCGCAGGATATAATTTTTATCCGCCCGACCGTTGCTGCGCAACGACCGGGCGGTTTTAAGGCTTGTTTTTTCAGATGTGCCGCGAGCAAAGCTCGCGGCACATCTGAAAAAACACTATAATAAAAGTGCGCCGCAGGGTAGGCGCACGAAATAAAACGATAGAGCTGTGAATAAGATCACAGCTCCTTGCGCCTGATAAAATATGTCTGGCTTTAGTCGGCAGTAACGATGGATATCGTTCTGCTTACAGGATACTTGCTGAGGCATGCCTCGTTTGTATCAAACTGGAGCTTTGCCTGCTCATCCTCAAGATACTGCTTGTATTCCTCGTTCTTCATCTTGTAAAGAACATCGCCCTTTGTTACATCGGCGTTTTCCTTATCATCAAGCTTTTCAGCCTTGGCATTGATATCGCCCTTGTAGAATACATACATGACCTTGTCGATCGTCTTGACTGTCGCTGACTTTTCGGAGAGAGCGGAGATCTCTTTTTTCAGATCGTCACCGATAGTCGTGTCTTCAAGGACTGCGCAGTTTGAAGATGAAGGAACGCTTGTTGTTTCAAAGCCTTCCTTGTACTTTGCTTCTACATCTTCGATGCTCTTTCCTTCGTTGAACAGATCTGCACATTCGGAAAGTACTATCTTTGCCTTGTCGATAGAATCTGAATCGAGGTCTGTCGTGTTGCCGTCATCATCGGTATTTGTAAGGGGATAGCTGATATAATAGTAGTCTGTGTAATTATCGGTGAAATACTTCTTTATCTCATCAGACTTGACTGCCTTCGGGCCTTCCTCGCTGTAAATGTACTCAAAAAGCTTGTTGGACGCGTACGGATATCTCACGTTGATATCCATAAAGCTTGTTTCCGAAACGCCGAGCTTTTCATAGAAGTCCTTTGCCATTTCATAATAGTGCTGATACTGTGACTGATAGGTCTTTATCTCGGCTTCGTCTATTTCGACCTTATAATCTGCCACAAGCTTTTCAACGGTAAGGTGAGCGCCGGCAGTTTTCTTTGCCTCGTCCTCTATCCACTTTTCGCCCGTCTTGTCCTCTATTGTCCTTGTAGCAATATCCTTTCCGTCGTAATTATCCTCTTCCACCTTGCTGATGGCAGAGCTGTATGCAGAATAGGTGTAATATATCCATTCGCCGTTAGTCAGGGTTTTGTTGCTGGTTTTGAAGCTCCAGCTCGTATCGCTGCAGCCTGCTGCTCCTATAACCATGGCAGCCGCGCTGACAACGGCAATGGGCTTCAGTATACTGGTTAATTTCATTATATTTGTCTTCCTTTCAGAAAAAATTTCAAACACATAAGCATATTATATAACAAAACCGCCGCAAAGTCTATATGTAAATCAAAATTTTTATTTCATCGCAGTAATCAGATTTTTCTTTTATTGCACGCTGCCGCCGTGCGCCCACGTTCGCCTATCTTGCGGCGCCGGCGTGCCGCCAGTGTCAATTCGCGCTGCGCCGTGCCGACTCCCCTGATATATGGGAGGCATGTGACCTGGCCGTTTTTTATTCAGTTTTTTTCATAAGAGGGTGCCGCATTGACACTGCTCTATCCGCCCGACCGCACCTTCGGTGCGACCGGGCTGCTAAAAATTTGTTTTTTCAGGGGTGCCAGGCG
>CADCPT010000118.1 GCA_902803385.1 uncultured Ruminococcus sp. | reverse complement strand
CGCCTGGCACCCCTGAAAAAACAAATTTTTAGCAGCCCGGTCGCACCGAAGGTGCGGTCGGGCGGATAGAGCAGTGTCAATGCGGCAGCCTCTTATGAAAAAACACTGTATAATAAAACAAAGGGCTGCAAATGTTTTCGCAGCCCCGGGTAATCACTGTTTTTTGAAGTCCTCTTTAAGCTTTATGCCGTATTCCTCCGGATAGACCGCAGAGGGAACACCTTTTTTCTTGCTGCGGCGCGAGATCTCCTCATACATAACATATAAGGTCTGTACGCCGTTTTCCAGAATGTAGTAATGCTTTATATACGGCACAAGCAGCACAAGCAGCATCACAAACAGCAGGAACAAAGGAATGCTTGCATTGAATACAAGCGTCAGCAGCACCATCATCGTAAGCAGTGCAAAAAGCACCGTGACTATAAGGTGTATGAACCTTTCGTGCTGCCAGAACTGTATCTCCCTCATAAGCTCAAGCTTAAAGGAGTCGATATCCTCTATTTCTTCACCGCTGTCGATAAGCTGTTTGAGCGCCTTTATGTATGTCTTCAGCTTGTTTCCCATTCAGATCGCCTTACTTTGTAATAATATTGCGTTCCATAATGTATTCATTGCAGACATATCCTCCGCCTATGTCCCTGTCTTCAGATCTGACCTTTCTGAAGCCAAGGTGCTCATAAACATTGATGGCAAAGCTGTTCTGCCTTTCAACACGCAGAACTATCTTCTTGATATGGGTCATCCCGGCATCAGGCGTTCCGAAAACGACATCCATATGGGCGATCGCTTTCTTCGCAAGCCCCTGACGGCGATACTCTGCCTTGATATAGAGTCTTGAAAGAAATACAGCGTTGCTCTGCGGCAGCAGACACATATACCCTGCAAGCTTGTCGTCGGCAAGAAGCATATAGTAGATATATCCTTCGCTCATCTGCCGTCTGAGAGCTTCCTTTGACTGATATTTCCCAAGCATATAGTCTATCTGCTCCGGCGGAAAAATATCCTTGTAGTAATTGTGCCATACGTTGTATGCAGCCTCTTCAATTTCTTTGACCTGCTTATCAGTCGCAACAGGCATGACATCAAATCTCATCGTTTATCACCATTATCGTCTGAGCGGAAAGACGCTTTGTCCCCCGCGTCAGTTATTATTTGAATTGTTGTTCAGTTTGCGCTTTGTGACCTCCGTGTTTATAAGGAAGTCGTTCTTTTCGGTAAGCTCCAGAGGAGCCTTGCTCGTAAACGGATAGGGTTCGGTCTTGCCGTTGTTTTTGTATCCGTTGATCGTTATAAGAGCAAATACGCCTGCAGCCAGCGGAGCCGCAATGAAGCCGAAAACTATGAATCTTCCTCCGCCTGAATTCCTCTTTCTTGATACCTCGGTCAGTTCGAGTTCGGACTGATCAGCTGAAGCGACAGCCGTTGTTATCTGCGGCTCGTCAGCGGCATCGTCTCCGGCGGCGCAAACCGCGGGAGCAAAGCAGCAGAAGCTCAGGATCATAAGCATTACATAGAGTACCGCAGCATAAGAAGTAACTCTTTTTTTCATAGTATGATACCCCCTATAATGCAGAAGACAAGTATGCCTATAAACAATCCGGCGGTCGCAAGGGCAAGCTTGGTTTTATCAAGGGGAAGCTCACCGAAATTCTTTCCAGTCTGACCGTTCATAGCATAAATATAATCCTTGCCGTTGTATTTGAAATTCATGAACCATACGGGCATCAGGCCGTACTCCCAGTCTTCGTTAATGGTCTGAAGATCCATATCGTTTACCGTTACGGAATCATAGCCGTCGATGGAGCTTTCATAAACCTTGCGCGCATAGCCCTTCAGCTCTTCGTCAACTTCGGACTGTACATCCTTTCTGTCCACATCTCGCTTTTCGGCAAGAAAGCCTGTAAGATAAGGCATTGTGAACGGGCGGAATTCCTCGTCGTTATATGGGTTGACATATTTCAGAGCCTTGAGGTTATCGTCGCTTTTCAGTGCGGTATGAGGATATCCTTTGAAATGGATAATGCCCCTGCGCCTTACGTCAAAGGTCTTTATCTCCTCATATTCATAATCGCCCTCGGTCCATCTTCTCTTTTTCTTGCATGTTGCCTTTATACCGCCTGTTTTGTCGGTATTGACGAGCCAGTAAGGGTAATATACGCCCTTCATCATATCGAGCTGAGCGGAGGACAGGAAGTCCTTAGGAAGAAACTTTTTCTTTTTGCAGAAATCGGTAAATCTCTGCTTTGCTTCTTTTTCCGATATCTTGAAGGGTATTACTTTGTTGGGTTTGTATTCGCCGGCAAGTCTGTTTGTAAGAACAACGGGATTGTGGCAGTAAATGCAGAAGGTTGCGGCGGTATTTTTATCGGCTATTACCTCCGCGCCGCAGGTGCTGCATTCATAAAGAGCTGCATTGCCGAAGAAATCGTCTGACTGAGGGTCAGGCTCCTTTTCCTCTACATGCTGGGCGTCAGCCTTTGCGTTCTCCTTTGCCCAGTGTTCCTCGATATCCTTTTCTGTAAAGGTACCGCGGCAGTATTCGCAGAAGAAAGCGCCTTTTTCAGCATTGAACTGAAGCGGACCGCCGCAGTTTATGCACTCATAAGATATTGCATCCATACAGAATGTCCGTACCCTTTACGGCACTGACAGTTCACCTCACTTTATTATTATTCCCTGCTTTGCACAGAGCCGCAGAAAGCGTACAGCGTACTCACTGCATAAAGGGACGCCCGCGGTAACGAGCGCCCCCGTTCTGTATATGGCTCTTGTGCAGTACAAGTCGGATGATATCAGACCATATCTGCCTCGTTGATAACGTCACCGCAGTTCGGGCAGAACTTCGGGATCGGCTGGCTCATATCGGGTTCAAAGCCGCACTTGTCACATCTTATCTTTTTTGGTGCGCTGGGCCTCGGCTGACCGCAGTTGGCGCAGAACTTGCCTGTATTGCCCTTCTGGCCGCATGCGCAGTCCCATGCTGCTGCAGGAACCGGCTTCGGCTGACCGCAGTTAGCGCAGAACTTGCCTGTGTTTGCCTTCTGACCGCATGCGCAGTCCCAGCCGCCTGCTGCCGGTGCCGGAGCCTGTGCTGCCGCCTGCTGAGCTGCTGCCTGCTGCTGAGCGAGCTGCTGCTGCTGCTGCATCTGCATCTGCTGCATATTTGTAGCGGAGGAATTGTTCATGAATCCGCCCATAGCGTTCATACCCATACCAACGCCCATAAAGCCCTGCATAGCGCCTGCTGAATTGGAGCCTGCTGCCTTTATGCCTTCGGAGATGTTCTTCTGCATCATGGTCTCTCTCATGGACGGGTCGTTGAGGAACTGCATCTCGGATCTCTGATCCAGCTTTTCCTGTATTTCCTTGCTGTACTTGATAACAAGGTCAAGATCGAAGAGGCCGAAGCCGAGCTTCTGATCCCAGTCTTCCTTGAGGCGCTCCTTGAGGATATCTCTTACCCTGGACTTCTTGCTGTTGATCGCGCCGATGCTTACGCCTTCATCTGAAAGCTGTGAAAGACCTTCGCTGAGAGCATCGAGGAACTTCATATCATATCTCTGCTCATAGATGTCATCCATGGTCAGAAGCCTGTTGTTCATATATACTGCCGGAGGAATGACCTTCTTGAAGAAGAGGATCGGGTCTGTGATCTCAATGGCAAACTTACCTCTTGCCATTACCTGACCGAAGAGCTTGAGGTCGTGGTCGTAGTAATCGATGGTCTGTGAGGTGCCGTATTTAATGCCGGCGATAGGTCTGAGGTTGATGAAAACAACTCTCTGAGATGTCGGTGTAACGCCGCCGAAACGGAAACGGTTGAAGGTCTCCTTGAGAGTGTCACCAAACTGACCGTTGAAAAGTGAAGGCAGTGAAGAATTCTTTACCTCATAGTAGCCTTCCTCGCAGGTATAATCTACAACTGCGCCGCCGTCTATCAGAAGCATCATCTGCTCCGGATAAACGTGGATGATAGATCCGTTTGAGATCGTTTTGTCAGTGCCCTTGGTGTTTGTATTCCTTGCGTCGTTTCTTGCTTTGAAAACGCCGGGGCAAGCCACCGTGTTTGTGTCCATGTCGGCAGGCTCCAGTACTTCCAGCCACTGATCGCCGAGAGCGCCGCCTATCATGCTTCCTGCTGCTTTAATGATACCCATTTTGTCTGCATCTCCTTTGTCAGAATAGTTTTTTGGTCATTAAATTTTTTTCTTTTATATCTGTAAATGCCCATGAAAAGACATCTTCAGTCATATTATGGAATTCCGTGCGTGAGTAGGGGCAGACCGAACCGCTGCCTCTGGGAAGAGGTGCGCCGCAGTTCGGGCAGGATACAGCCAGAACATCCACCTCGCCGGACTGCTTTGCAAGCTCGCCGTCGATAACTCTCGAATAGGATACGATATAAGTAGTTTCCTCTGCCACTTCCTTGTTGCCGCTTTTCAGCTTTCCCTTGCTGTCAAGAACATAATTGAGATAGCCCACGGCTGAATGGAAGCGTATGGTCGCCATTCCGTTTTCTTTTACATACTGCGATATTACTGTTTTATGGACAACGATATTATCGTAGAACACCTTTTGATCCTGTGAAATGATATCGCCGATGATAGCCTCCGTTTTCTGAACAAGGGAGGGTGCAACGACCATTTTGCCCTCAAGCTCAGCGGTGCTCTGGTCTTCAATGGAATTGAGATAGCTCTTTATAAGCATCTCGACCTGGGGATAGACCGCCTGAAGCTCAAGGTCGGGGTAATCCCTTTTTATCATAGGAACGTAGATCTTATCCATCCCGTTGAGAGATGCGGGATTCTTCTTTACGATATCGCTTTTCCTGAGCTGAGCGACATCGCGCATAAGCGCTTCGGAATCGAACGTTCTTCCGGTCTGCCGCTCAACTTCCCTGGTGAATTTTTTGAATTTATGTTTTATTTTATATATTATACCGACGATGATCAGCACGCCTGTCAGAAAAAGAACGCCGGCGATCACAAGTCCGATCACGATCCATTCCAATTTCCAGCACCTCAAGGAATAAATTGCCGCAGTATCAGCATTGTACTATACGACTGTTCTATTGTATTATACAATCAAATAACGTTTTTTTCAATAGGAAATGTATATTTTCACAATTTTTCTGCAAAAAATTTATTTTCGGCAGCACACTTCTATATCAGTGTTTTTTCAGGGGTACCGGGCGCTTTGCGCCCGGTACCCCTGAAAAAAACACTATAAAAAAGTGCGCCGCAGGGTAGGCGCACGATGCAAAGCGAAAGAGCTGTGAATATTTTCACAGCTCCGAATTTGATCATTTTTTGTCTTCTGCTTCAACGTCGACAAACTGAGACGGATCCTTTGACTTCTTCTTTTTCTTAGGCTTTGTTTCTCCTCTGAGCTCTTTCAGATTATGATCGAACCAGATAACAGACGCAATATCCCAGATGCTGCTTACAACAAGAGCAATGCCGACAAAGCGCATAAGCCAGTCAGATGCGCCGAACGGATTAAAGAAGGCTATAACGGCAGCGGTGATTATCAGAACCGCCGCAATAACATGACCTATCCACCCGAGCGACTTTATCTGAGCGAAGTCGATGGCATTCTGCAATTTAAGAATACCGCATATAAAAAGAATAACTGACAGACCTGTTGTGATAAAGGCCGCAAGAAGATCCGGACGCAAAGCGATATATGCGCCGAACGCCAGCAGAGCACATCCCTGAACGAGACCGAACGAACCGAATACCTGCTGTCTTCTGAGCCTGATATAATCGACTATTCTGATAATGCCCCAGATGCCGAGCATTATTCCGAGAGCGCGGCAGATGATCTCCTTTGATTCCGTGGGAAAGATTATAAGGATGATCCCCAGCACTGCAGCGCCGATATTGACAATAATGAAGCTGCGGTGCAATTCTTTGGTTTTCTTCTTGATTTCTTCCAGATCCATAATGATCCCTCCATTTACAGCTTGATATGATAATTATATCACATTATGCTGTTTTCATCAAGGGAAACTTTTCTTTTTGTGCTTTGCTTTTTTGTGGTTTTCGAGGTTTGATAGAAGATGTGCGGGAGTTACTTCAAAACAAAGCAGGCAAAGCGGTGCTGCCACATTCGCCTGCCCTGCGGCGAACTCACTTAAACAGTGTTTTTTCAGAGGTGCCGGG
>CADCPT010000117.1 GCA_902803385.1 uncultured Ruminococcus sp. | reverse complement strand
GCTGCGAATACTGATTCAGAGCGAACGCAGTGAGCGACAGCGCGATCTGACACCGGCGGCACGCCGGCGCCGCAGGGTAGGCGAACGCGGGCGCACCGCAAGTTACAGATAAGCTTATTATTATTGACAAATGACATAAGTTGAGGTAAAATACTAAGTGTATATTGGGTTCGGTATATCCAGCTTCTGTAAAGATATCTTGACCCTGCGATCCAAGAATTACGGAGGAATAACAATGAGCTTTAGTATTCTCGGCACGGGCAAGGCTGTGCCTGCTTATGTGATGACAAATGACGAGCTTTCTACAATGGTAGAAACTAACGATGAATGGATCCGCACCAGAACAGGTATAGGCGAACGCCATATCTGTAAGAACGAGACAATAACCCAGCTCTGCGTCGAGGCTGCAACAAAGGCTCTTGAGGACGCAGGCGTTGCTCCGTCTGAGCTTGACCTTATAATCTGCTCAACAATGAGAGGAGAAAACATCACTCCGTCTCAGGGCTGCGTTATTCAGAAGGAGATCGGCGCTTCCTGCGCTGCTTTTGATGTTAACGCTGCATGCTCCGGCTTTATCTATGCCCTTGATATTGCGGCAGGCTTTTTCGCAAGAAAGGCCGTTAAAAAGGTCCTTATCGTTTCTATGGATAACCTTTCAAATATCATCGACTGGACAGACCGCTCTACCTGCGTTCTTTTCGGCGACGGCGGCGCTGCTGCCGTTCTCGGCGAGGGCGACGACCTTCTCTCCATTCACATCACTGCTTCCGGAAACGACGCTGCCATCCGCATCCCTCACGGAACAAATTCCTCACCCTTCTATGAGCACGAGGAAGAGAGAGCGGTTCTCCATATGGCAGGAAACGATGTCTATAAGTTCGCAACTGCCGCTATGGCAAACGGCATAAAAAAGGCTGTTGAGGATGCAGGACTGCAGCAGAGCGATGTTGACGTCGTTATTCCTCATCAGGCAAATATCCGCATCATAAATACTGCTGCCAAGAATCTTGATATCGACAGAGAGAAGTTTTTCTGCAATGTTGAGCATTACGGCAATACCTCCTCTGCAAGCGTTCCGATAGCTCTTGACGAGGCGAGCAAGACAGGCTTCCTTAAAAAAGGCGACATCATTGCAATGTGCGCATTCGGCGGCGGACTTACCACCGGAAGCTGCATCCTCAGATGGAGCAAGGACTGAAATTTAATTAGGAATTAGTAATTAGTAATGAGTAATTGCGGTTCGCTTTGGCTTTGCCAAAGCGGAATAAAGCGTGGGTCAGTAGAATTTTAACTTTTAACTTTTAACTTTAAAATCAACTCCACACTCCAAACTCCACACTGACAGAAAGGGTGTTTAAATAGTGGGAAAGACCGTTTTTGTTTTTTCCGGTCAGGGCGCACAGTATACCGGAATGGGAAAGTCGCTCTATGAAAATTCTCCGGCGGCCAAGGCTGTTTTCGATATGGCTGAAAGCATACGACCGGGTACTATCGCTCAGTGCTTTGAGGGCACAAAGGAAGAGCTTTCGATAACAAAAAATACACAGCCCTGCGTTTTCGCTGTCGATCTTGCTGCCGCTGCGGCCGTTGCCGAAAGCGGTATAAAGGCGGATGCCGTTGCAGGCTTTTCTCTCGGAGAGATAGCAGCCCTTGCTTTTGCGGGCGTGCTTTCTTATGAGGACGCTTTCAGGCTCGTATGCAGGCGCGCTGAATTCATGGACGCTGCCGCAGCAGCAAACCCCGGTGCAATGGCTGCCGTTATGAAGCTGACTCCCGAAAAGGTCGAGGAGATATGCTCGGAATATAATAAAGCCTATCCCGTCAACTATAACAGCCCTGCACAGACCGTAGTAGCATGCGATGTTGAAGAGATAGACGCGCTTTGCGAGCAGGTCAAGGGCGAAAAGGGCAAGGCTGTAAAGCTTGCCGTAAGCGGTGCCTTCCACAGTCCGTTTATGGATAAGGCGGCCGCCGATATGGAAGAATATCTTAAGGACATTGAGCTTTCGGAGCCTGCGGTGACTATTTATTCAAATGTTACTGCCGGGCCGTATTCCGATGATATGAAGGCTCTTATCTCAAAGCAGGTGAATAATCCTGTCCGCTGGCAGAGGATAGTTGAAAACCTCATTGCCGACGGCGCGGACAGATTTATCGAGGTCGGTCCCGGAAAGACTCTTACCGGACTAATAAAGAAGATCAATGCCGATGTTACGGCTGTAAATATTGAAAATAAGGAGGGACTTGACGCTTTGCAGTAAGCGTCGGGGAAGCATTATGTTGGATCTTACAGGAAAAACCGCAGTTATCACAGGCGCATCAAGAGGCATAGGCAAGGAGATAGCTATGAAATATGCGTCTCAGGGCGCAAATATCGCATTCCTTCATTTTATGGATGCCGATAATGCCGTTCAGACGGAAAAGGAGCTTCTTGAAAAGGGCGTAAAGGTAAAGGGCTACGAATGCAATGTTGCTGATTTTGAAGCCTGCAAGGCTGCCTTTGACCAGATACTTGAGGATTTCGGCGAGGTGCATATCCTCGTCAACAATGCCGGCATCACAAAGGACAAGCTTATGCTCCAGATGACAGAGGCTGATTTCGACGCCGTTATCGCTGTTAACCTCAAGGGCGCATTCAATATGACAAAGGCTGTTTATCAGCACTTTATGAAAAAGCGCAGGGGCAGGATAATCAATATGTCCTCTATCGTCGGCATCACCGGTAATGCAGGTCAGGTAAACTATTCCTCCTCCAAGGCAGGACTTATCGGTCTTACAAAGTCAGTTGCAAAGGAGCTCGGCTCCAGGAACGTTACCGTTAATGCCATCGCTCCCGGCTTTATCAAGACGGATATGACAGACGCTATGCCCGAAAAGGCAAAGGAGGCTACCCTTGCGGCTATCCCGATGAAGCGCATGGGTCAGGTAGAGGATATCGCAAACCTTGCTCTCTTCCTCGCAAGCGACGAGGCTTCCTATATCACCGGTGAGATCATCAAGGTAGACGGCGGACTTGCAATGTAATTTTCTCAGGTATCTGAAATACTCCTGATACAAATACAGCGGAAAGGAAAAACACAGATGAAAAGAGTTGTTATCACAGGCATAGGCGCTATCACTCCCGTAGGAAACGACATCCCGACGATGTGGGAGTCACTTACCGCAGGAAAATGCGGAATAGATATTATCTCACACTTTGACCCGGCAAACACAAAGGCCAAGGTCGCTGCTGAGGTAAAGGATTTTGACCCTGCAAAATATATCGACAAAAGAGAAGCCAGAAGAATGGATCTGTTCTGCCAGTATGCTATGGCTGCTGCCGCACAGGCTATGGAGGACAGCGGCATAGAGGGCAAGATAGAGCCGGAGCGCTTCGGATGCTATATCGGTTCGGGCGTAGGCGGAATACACACCTTCTATGAGCAGAGCATCAACCTTTACGAAGGCAAGAATATCTCTCCCTTTTTTATCCCGATGATGATAGGCAATATCGCTTCGGGCAATGTTGCCATCAGATATAAGGCGAAGGGTCCGTGTCTGCCTGTTGTTACAGCCTGCGCTACATCCACGCATGCAGTAGGCGAAGCCTTCCGCGCCGTCAAGTACGGCTATGCAGACGCAGTTATTGCCGGCGGCACAGAGGCTACGATAACAGAGCTTGCCGTAAACGGCTTTACAAGCTGCAAGGCTCTTACGCTTACCGACGACCCCAGGAGAGCTTCGATCCCCTTCGATAAGGAAAGATCGGGCTTTGTAATGGGCGAAGGCTCGGGCATACTCATCCTTGAGGAATATGAGCATGCTGTTGCAAGAGGCGCTAAGATATATGCAGAGATCTGCGGCTACGGCAATACCTGTGACGCTCACCACATAACAGCGCCCGACCCTGAGGGCGAGGGCGCCGCAAGGTGCGTTCAGCTTGCTCTTGATGAAGCCGGCTACACCGGAGAAGAGGAAATGTATATCAACGCACATGGCACTTCAACAGCGCTTAATGATGCAGGCGAAACAAAGGCATTCAAGAAGGTGCTCGGAGAAAAGGCATACAAGGTGCATATCAGCTCCACAAAATCAATGACAGGCCATATGCTCGGCGCAACAGGCGCAGTTGAGGCTATCGCTTCCGCGCTTGCCCTCAAAAACGGCATAATCCCCCCGACAGTCGGCTACCAGGTACCCGATCCGGAATGTGACCTTGACTACACTCCCAACGAAGCAGTCAAAGCCGACGTTACAATGGCTCTTTCAACCACCTTCGGCTTCGGAGGCCATAATGCCTGCATAGCGCTCAGAAAGATATGACTTTATAATGAGTAATGAGAAATGAGTAATGAGTAATTGCGGTCCGCTTTGGCTTTGCCAAAGCGGAATAAAGTGTGGGTCAGCAGTTACTATTTCCGATGAGTCAGCTCGCCGACTCATCGAACATAAATTATTAATTACTAATTATTAATTATTAATTAACTAAAGGGGTGTATAAGAATGTACAGCATAGATGAAATAAAAGAGCTGCTTGCTGCATTTGACGGTTCAAAGGCGACTGCAGTGGACATTCAGCTCGGCGCGGATGAATATATCAGCATCCGTCAGAAAAACGAAAAAAGCATCGTGACAGCTGCTGTTCCGGCAGCAGAGGCCGCTCCTGTTATCGTACAGCCTGCTGCGGCTGCAGCTCCTGCAGCTGCTCCTTCGGCTCCGGCAGAAAGCGAAGGCACTGCCGTTGAATCTCCAATGGTGGGTGTATTCTATGCCGCACCGTCGCCGGACAGCGATCCGTATGTAACGGTAGGCAGCACAGTAAACAAGGGCGATGTTCTCTGTCTTATCGAAGCTATGAAGCTTATGAACGAGGTAACTGCCGAAAAGAGCGGCACCATCACAAAGGTATGCGTAGAAAACGGTCAGGTCGTAGAATACGGTCAGCCGATATTTATGATAAAGTGAGGGTAAAAAGGCTATGAATAAAGAAGAAATAATGAACATCCTCCCCCACAGAAATTCCATGCTGCTTATAGACGAAGCTACCAAAACAGGCGACAACACCTGCGAGGGAAAGAAATACATCACCGGTCAGGAGTGGTTCCTTGACGGGCATTTCCCGGGAAACCCCGTTGTTCCCGGCGTTATCCTCTGCGAGATAATGGCGCAGGCATGCTGCGTTATCATATCCGATAAGGCGAGCGGAAGCACACCGTATTTTACCGGACTTGATAAGGTAAAGTTCAAGAACAAGGTACTCCCCGGAGATACCCTTGACATAAAAGCAGAAATAACTGATGTAAAAAGAGAGCATTTCTATTTTGCAAAGGCAAAGGGCTATGTAGACGGCAAGCTGTGCGTTTCCGCAGAATTTTCCTTTGCTCTGCTTTGATGACTGTATGAGACTCAGATAAAGAGAGGTGTTCTCGTTGTTTTCTAAAATACTGATAGCAAACAGGGGAGAGATAGCGGTAAGGATAATCCGCGCCTGTCGTGAAATGGGCATATCCACTGTTGCTGTTTATTCAAAGGCTGATAAGGATGCCCTTCACGTTACAATGGCGGATGAGGCATACTGCATAGGCGGCGCTCAGGTCTCGGACAGCTATCTTAATATGGCTGCTATCCTTGAGGTCGCTGTTGTGTCCGGCGCTCAGGCGATACATCCCGGCTACGGTCTTCTTTCCGAAAATGCAAAATTTGTTGCCCTGTGCGAAAAGTGTAATGTTGAATTCATCGGACCGAGTGCGGAAATGATAGAGCGCCTCGGAGATAAGGACGAAGCAAGGCGCACCATGAGGGCTGCGGGAGTTCCCGTTACCCCCGGAAGCGATATAATAGACGATATAGACGAAGCACGCGAAAAGGCAAAGGAAATAGGCTTTCCGCTGCTTGTAAAGGCGCGCTCCGGCGGCGGCGGAAGAGGTATCCGCCGCGTAAACAGCGTTGAGGAATTTGACAATGCCTTTCTTTCGGCAAAGGCAGAGGCTCAGAGCGCCTTCGGCGACGGCGCCGTTTATATGGAAAAATATCTTTTCCCGGTAAAGCATGTTGAGATGCAGCTGCTTTGCGATAAATACGGAAACGTCATATGCCTCGGCGAGCGTGAATGCTCCGTTCAGCGCAAAAATCAGAAGCTTATAGAGGAAAGTCCGTCTCCGGCTATCACACCCGAGATAAGAAAGGCCATGATGGAGGCTGCTGCAAAGGCAGCAAAGGCTGTCGGTTATGAAAACGCAGGAACAGTCGAATTCCTGCTTGATAAGGACAAGAACTTCTACTTTATGGAGATGAACACGCGTCTCCAGGTGGAGCACCCCGTAACAGAAATGGTAACGGGTCTTGATATCGTTCAGTGGCAGATAAGGATAGCCTCCGGAGCAAAGCTCACCGTTACTCAGGACAGGGTGTTCATGCACGGAAATGCTATCGAATGCCGCATAAATGCCGAGGACGCAGAGCATGATTTCCGCCCCGGCTGCGGTACAATAGATTTCATCCATGTTCCCGGCGGTCCCTGCGTGCGCTTCGATACGGCGATATATCAGGATTATTCCGTCCCGCCGTATTACGACTCGATGATAGGCAAGCTTATCGTTCAGGCGCGCTCACGCGAGCTTGCGATACGCAAGATGAAGATGGCTCTCTCCGAGCTTACGATACATGGCATTAAGCATAACCGCGACCTGCATATAGACATACTTTCCGACCCGCAGTTCGTGAACGGAACATATACCACGGGCTTTATGGAGGAACGCGCCGTCCGGCTTGAATACGAAAGCAAGCAGAGAGAGGGACACCCCGAGGAATAGTGCGAGTAAAAGTTAAAAGTGAAATGTTAAAAGATAAAATGCTTCTGACTCACACTTTATTCCGCCTTGGCGCAGCCAAGGCGAACCGCAATTACTCATTACTGATTACTAATTAAATCTAAAAACGATAGGTCGTGTTCAGCTTGAATACATCAGATTTCTTTAATTTTCTGAAACCGAAAAACGAGCTTGAAAATCAGGGTGCGGCGACGGAAAACCGCCCGTTTATCCCTGACGAGCTTTGGGTGAAGTGTCCTGTTTGTAAAACACCCGTGCTGTCGTCTGACCTTACGGAAAACAAAAAGGTCTGTCCGAAATGCGGCTATCATTTCCGCATTGCCGCAAGGCAGAGGATAGAGCTCACCGCAGACGAGGGCAGCTTTGAGGAATTTGACAAGGATATGAGCTCAACCAACATAATAGATTTTCCGGATTATACCAGAAAGCTCAAAAACGCCAAGCTGAACAGCGGTGAAAACGAATCTGTAATTACCGGCAGGGCGACTATAGGCGGACTGGAAACGGTGCTTGTAGTTATGAATTCACAGTTTATGATGGGTTCGATGGGTACCGTTACCGGCGAAAAGATAACCCGTGCCTTTGAATACGCAACAGACAACGGCCTTCCGGCAGTGGTATTTACCGTTTCCGGCGGAGCAAGAATGCAGGAGGGCATACTGTCTCTTATGCAGATGGCAAAGACCAGCGCCGCCGTCAAGCGCCACAGCGACGCAGGGCTTCTGTATATAACCGTTCTTACCGACCCTACCACCGGCGGCGTTACCGCAAGCTTTGCAATGGAGGGCGATATCATTATTTCCGAGCCGCATGCGCTTATTGCCTTTGCAGGTCCGAGAGTAATAGAACAGACCATCCGTCAGAAGCTGCCCAAGGATTTTCAGTCTGCTGAATTCCTGCTTGAGAAGGGCTTTATAGACGCGGTAGTAACAAGAAATGATATGAAGGAAACACTCAGAAAGCTGCTTGCGCTTCACGGCGCATCAGAAAGAAAGGAGGCCGGTGCGAAATGAGCGGTGCAATAGATCGTGTAAATGCGGCTCGTTCCAACGACCGCCCGACCTCAGTTGACTATATAAACAAGATATTCGGCGACAGCTTCATAGAGCTGCATGGCGACAGGCGCTTTGCTGATGACAAGGCAGTTATCGGCGGCATAGGCGAGCTTGGCGGCAGGGCTGTTACCGTTATAGGACTTGAAAAGGGAAGAAACCTTAAAGAAAGAATGGACAGGAATTTCGGCTCGGCGCACCCGGAGGGCTACCGCAAGGCTTTAAGGCTTATGAAGCAGGCGGAAAAATTTCACCGTCCCGTGCTTTGCTTTGTTGATACCTCCGGAGCCTACTGCGGCATAGGCGCAGAGGAAAGAGGTCAGGGCGAGGCTATTGCCGAAAACCTGATGGAAATGATGACTCTGAAAACGCCCATACTTTCCGTTCTTATCGGTGAAGGCGGCAGCGGCGGCGCGCTTGCCCTTGCTGTTGCGGATGAGGTCTGGATGCTTGAAAACGCTATCTATTCCGTTATTTCACCGGAGGGCTGCGCAAGCATACTCTGGAAGGATTCGTCAAAAACAGCAGAAGCCAGCGAATGTCTGAAGCTTACATCTCAGGATCTTTTCAAGATGGGAGTTATCGAGCGCATAATCCGCGAGCCGAGAAATCTTGACAGCGTAATGTTCACAAGCTTCAGCAGCCTTATCTCGAGGACATTCGATAAGCTTGAGGAGCTTGATACCGACGCGCTTCTGCAGCGCCGCTACGAAAGGTTCAGAAAGTTCTGAACATATCAATGCCGATCCTCCGGAGGCGATCAATGCGGAAGCTTATAAAACAGAGTATTCTGCATCGGAGAAATATGAAGCTCTTCCGGCCGGACTTGCAGAATAACAGATGTTTTTCAGGGGTGTCTGTCGGCCAAGCCGCCGGGCACCCCTGAACAGATAATAAAGGAAAAAGAGGAATTATATGCCCGAACTGAATATCGTTCTTGTGGAGCCTGAGATCCCCCAGAATACCGGCAATATTGCCCGCACCTGCGCGGTGACAGGGGCAAGACTGCATATAGTGCGCCCGATGGGCTTTACCCCGACGGACAAGCACCTGAAAAGAGCCGGGCTTGATTACTGGCATTTTCTTGACATAACATACTATGACAGTATTGAGGAGCTTTTTGCGGCTGAGCCGGAGGGGAAATTCTATTTCTTCTCTACAAAGGCCAAGCATACATACAGCAATATTGATTATCCGGACAAGTGTTATCTGGTTTTCGGCAAGGAGACCAGGGGGCTTCCGGAAAAGCTTCTGTATGACAATCCTGATACAACGGTGCGCATACCTATGATGAGCGAGGCAAGGAGCCTTAATCTGTCAAACTCCGTGGCGATAGCGGCATACGAGGCGCTAAGGCAGTGGGGGTTTCCCGAGCTTCAGAATCATGGCAGGCTGAGGGAATTTGATTGGAATGAGCAATGAGTAATGCATGGTACAATTTTTCGGCTTGCCGAAAAATTGATATAAAGTTCTGATATCAAAAATCTGTAAGCCATAAGCTATTAAAAAGGAAAAAGGGAGAAAAATATGATAACTGTAAGCAATGTAAGCGTTAATTTCAGCGGCACTCCGCTGTTTTCGGATGTTGACCTCAAGCTGACCGATAACAACTGCTACGGCATTATCGGCGCTAACGGTGCAGGAAAGTCTACCTTTCTGAAGGTTTTGTCAGGGGAACTGGAGCCTACAAAGGGCGAGGTCATTATCCCGGAAAACACAAGGATGTCCGTTCTGAAACAGGATCATTTTGCATTCGATGAATATACCGTTCTTGATACCGTTATCTACGGCAATAAAAAGCTGTATGATATCATGAAGGAAAAGGACGCTATCTATATGAAGGAGGACTTTTCGGACGAAGACGGCATCAGAGCTTCTGAGCTGGAGGCTGAATTTGCCGAGCTCAACGGCTGGGAGGCTGAAAGCGACGCATCAAAGCTGATTCAGGGTCTGGGGCTTTCAGAGGAGCTTTTGTATCAGCAGATGAGCTCTCTGGCGGGTAATGAAAAGGTCAAGGTGCTTCTTGCCCAGGCGCTTTTTGGCAACCCGGAGATAATCCTCCTTGACGAGCCGACGAACAACCTTGATGTCAAGGCTATCGCATGGCTTGAGGACTTCATCCTTGATTATCAGGGCACTGTAATAGTAGTATCTCACGACAGACATTTCCTCAATACCGTATGCACGCATATGGTCGATATAGACTACAACAAGATAAAGCTGTATGTGGGCAACTATGAGTTCTGGTATGAATCCAGCCAGCTCATTCAGGCTATGATAAAGCAGCAGAACAAGAAGACTGAGGAAAAGATAAAGGAGCTGCAGAGCTTCGTTCAGCGTTTTTCTGCGAACAAATCAAAGTCCCGTCAGGCGACCTCAAGAAGAAAGCTTCTTGACAAGCTGACTGTTGAGGAGCTGCCGGCTTCATCCCGCCGCTATCCGTTTGTCAGCTTCACTGCCGACAGGGAGGTCGGCAAGGAGGTGCTTCAGGTAGAGGGGCTTTCAAAGACTGTAGACGGCGAAAAGGTTCTCAACAATATTTCCTTCCGTGTTGAAAGAAACGACAAGGTCGCTTTCCTGTGCGATAATGAAATAGCCGTAACAACTCTTTTTGAAATAATAAACGAAAAAGCCGAAGCTGACGAGGGCAGCTTCAAATGGGGCAGCACGATATCCACTTCATATTTCCCGAAGGACAACGGCAGCTTTTTTGACGGCTGCGATATGAGCATAATCGACTGGATAAGGCAGTATGTAAGGGGCAACGACAATACGGATACATATCTCAGAGGCTTTCTCGGGAGGATGCTTTTCTCCGGAGATGATGTTTTCAAGCCTGTAAAGGTGCTGTCCGGCGGCGAGAGAGTAAGATGCATGCTTTCGCGGATGATGATGTTCGGCGCAAATGTGCTGATACTTGACCAGCCTACGAACCACCTCGACCTTGAATCCATTACGGCAGTCAATAAGGGACTTACAAGCTTCAAGGGAGTCGTGCTGTTTACATCTCACGACCATGAATTCATTCAGACGGTAGCAAACAGGATAATCGTTATTGAAAAGGACGGAATAAGAGATATCACCGGAAGCTACGACGAATATCTTGCAGAGAATTTTAACGTAGAGGAGTGATTCCTACGGAGACCGACAGAGCAGACGAGTTTCTCGACAGATACAGGGCGCTTGAAGAGGCTCTGATAAAAAAATACGGCGGCGACGAAAGGGGAGGCAGCCCTGTAGTACGCTTTATCAACAGCAGAGAAAGCGAGCCCTGGCGGGAAAGACTGAATCTTTGCCGGGAGATACGCAATCTTCTTTCGCATCATGCCGAATTCGGCGGAGAAAGGGTCATCCAGCCGTCAGATAAGCTTATTAAGTTTCTCAATGATGTCGGTGAATATGTCAGCCGTCCTCCGCTTGCGCTGGAATGCTCCACGCTGTTCGCCGATATCCTTAAAACAACGCCGTCGCAGAAATCTCTGACAGTTATGAAAAAAATGGAGCGTCAGGGCTTTTCTCATGTTCCTGTTATTGAAAACGGAGGATGCACGGGTGTGTTCAGCACCGGAACGGTTTTCAGCTATGCGCTTATCAACGGAATGGATTCCCTGAGGGACGATATGCTTATCAGGGATTTCGGAGAGCTTCTTTACCCGGAAAGACATTCCACGGAGCGCTTCAGCTTTGTTTCAAAGGACGCTACCATCAGCGATGTACGTGAGCTTTTTGAGCGCGCAAATACGCGCAAAAGGCTTGCGGCTGTGTTTATTACGGACAACGGCTCACAGGGCGGCAGGATACTCGGTATGATGACTGCCGCAGACCTGATAAGCTATTGAATAATGAGAAATGAGTAATGAGTAATGAGTAATTTTGGTTCGCTTCGGCAAAGCCGCAGCGGAATATAATTCCTAATTCCTAATTCCTAATTCCTAATTCCTGATTAAAAGACTGGTGTTTGTATGGCAAAGATAGTTGTAGGTATGTCCGGGGGCGTTGACAGCGCCGTTGCGGCTTATCTTCTTAAAGCTGCCGGTCACGAGGTTTTCGGCGTGACCCTGCGTACGTGGACGGAAAGCAGCCGCTGCTGCGAAATAGATGACGCACGGGCGGTGTGCGATATGCTGTCGGTGCCTTATTATGCCGTAAACTGTGCTTCGCTCTTCAGAGAAAGGGTCGTTGAGCCTTTTGTTGAAGCCTATGCCGCCGGCAATACTCCGAATCCATGCATAGGCTGCAACAGAAATGTCAAATGGGATCAGCTTATGGAGGCAAGGGAGCTGTTCGGAGCGGAATATGTGGCAACAGGGCATTATGCGGAGGTCGTCAGGACTGACAGCGGCAGGTTTACAGTTAAAAATGCCGCCTGTGCCGCAAAGGATCAGACATATATGCTCTATATGCTTTCGCAGGAGCAGCTTGCGCATACTATAATGCCTCTCGGAAGGCTCAATAAGGAAGAGGTGCGCAGGATAGCGTCGGCGGCAGGGCTCTGCGTTGCCGGAAAGAAGGATTCACAGGAGATATGCTTCATTCCGGATGATGATTATGCAGGCTTTGTGGAGATGAATGCGGAAAGGCTTCTTCCGCCCGGAAACTTCGTTGATGAGCAGGGAAATATCCTCGGCACGCACAAGGGCATAATACACTATACCGTAGGACAAAGAAAAGGCCTTGGAATAGCGCTGGGATATCCGGCATACGTAAAGAGGATAGACCCGGTAAGGAATGAGGTCGTGCTTTCGACGAATGAAGAGCTGTTTACAGACGAGGTATTCTGCCGTGAGCTTAATTTTCTCAGCATAGAGGAGCCTTTGGAGGAAGAGTGCTTCCGGGCTTCTGTCAGGATACGCTATCACCACTCCGGAACTCCGGCAAAGGTGAAGCTCCTGCCCGGCGGTATGGCAAGGATAAGCTTTGATTCCCCGGTACGTGCGGCAACTCCGGGTCAGGCGGCTGTTTTTTATGATGAGGACGGCTGCGTTATCGGAGGGGGAACTATATATATACCAAATCATTCAGAAACGGAGATGTTATTATGAATCTGGACAGAAGGAATATCGAGAAGATATTGACTATCGGCAGCTTTTTTATCCTGCTTTATCTCGGCCTTCAGAATATGAACGTTGTTGTAAGCTTTTTTTCATGGCTTATGTATGTGCTTATGCCGTTTATCATAGCGGTCTGCTGCACCTTCTTTCTGAATGTTCCTATGACGGCTATCGAAAAGCACCTGTTCTGCAAAAAGGACGGTACGCCGATAAATCCGACGCTCGACAAGCTTCGTCGTCCGATATCACTTATCCTTTCCATTCTGCTGTTTGCTTCGATAATCGCGGCATTCCTTATAATCATCATTCCTGAGATAGGGAAGAGCATTGCTTCGATAGCGCAGGCTGTTCCGGGAACTATACAGCACATAAGAGAATGGCTCGACGATCTGAGCACAAAGAATGAATACATCGGAAACTTCCTGGGAAATATGAAAATAGACTGGGATTTCTTCAACAATTACATCACCAATTTCCTGACAAATGATGCCGCAACTGTTGTTACCTCTACGATGGGCATGGTGCAGCAGGTGTTCAATTTTGCTATCAATTTCCTTCTTGGCTTTGTGCTTTCTGTTTACACTCTGCTTCGCAAGGAAAAGATATCGAAAAACGTAAAGCAGCTCATATATGCCGTTATGCCGGAGAAGATAGGCGATTATATCTGCGAGGTCGGAAGCCTTACAAACCAGTCCTTCTACAACTGCATTACCGGTCAGATGATGGAATGTGTTATCCTCGGCAGCCTTACCGCTCTGGGAATGACGATATTCGGTTTTCCGTATGCAGCGCTGATCGGAGTTATGATAGCTATCCTCTGCTGGATACCGATGTTCGGCGTCACCATCGGAGCAGCCATCGGCGCGGTGATAATTCTCACGGTGGATCCGGTACAGGCGATCTGGTTCGTTGTATTTATGGTCTGCCTGCAGCAGATAGAGGGCAACTTCATCTACCCGAAGGTAGTAGGCAACAACATCGGTCTGCCGCCGATACTGCTTATTTCCGCTATCATACTTTTCTCCAATTTCTTCGGGATCATCGGACTTCTTGTGAGCGGCGCCTTCGCCTCTGTACTGTACACGATAATAAAGCGCTTCGTATCAAAGCGTCTGCTTCAGAAGAAGCTGCCGGAAGAGAAATTTATGCCGGAAACCATAAAGCTTGAAAGCGACGAGCCCAAAAAGCCTGCCGGGATAATCAATTTTAAGGCGATATTCAATAAGCTGAAAAAGGACAAAAAACAGAAAAATTAATATTTGTATTAGTTTGCTATGTTTCATTTGTATAGCAATGTTTTTTCAGGGGTGCCCGGCGCGAAGCGCCTGGCACCCCTGAAAAAACAAATTTTTAGCCGCCCGGTCGCGCCGAAGGCACGGTCGGGCGGATGGGGCAGTGTTAATGCGACAGCCCCCTCTGAAAAAACAAGTCTTGAAATAGCCCGGTCGTTGCGCAGCAATGGTCGGGCTGACGGCTGAATGTCAGCCGATATCAGCATTGAGATATCCGAGTATGATCTCTATTGCCGCATTGGCTGCAAGCTTTGAAAATACTGAATACTCTATTTCAGCATCGCTGGAGCTGTCGTCGGATATCGAGCGGAGTATGCAGAAGGGAACACTGTTCAGATAGCAGACCTGCCCGATGCTTCCGCCCTCCATTTCGCAGGCAAGCGCGCCGAATTTTTCATTCAGCTTTTTGCGTGCAGGTATACCGCCGATAAAGATGTCGCCTGTTGCAACGGTGCCGACGGTGTAGTCGATGTCTCCGAGCGAAGCGCAGACGGCGGCGATATCGCTGCATAGCTTTTTGTCGCAGGGTATGTATTTCAGGCTTTCGTTTTCAAAAAACAGGGTGCCCCTTTCATCGCCTATTATCTCCGTATTCATGTCGTGCTGTACGGTCCTGTCGGCAATAACCACCGAGCCGATATGCGTTTTGTCCGATGTGCTTCCGGCGATGCCTGTGTTTATTATGCAGTCGGGGTGATAGAGGAGTATCATTGTCTGTGCGCACACGGCGGCATTGACCTTTCCTATGCCGCATTTTGCAACTACACATTCCTTTCCGCCTATTTTTCCCTTGGTGAATCTCATGGAGCTTACGACCTGTGTTTCGGGAGCTTCCATTTTTTCGATAAGTCCGTTTACCTCAATATCCATTGCGCCGATTATACCTGTCATTTTATCTCATCCTTTCGTTTTTGATGCAGTATCATTCAAGATTGCCTGTTATGAGCATTATTGCGGAAAGCGCTGCAAGGGGCGCAGTTTCAGCCCTGAGTATTCTTTTTCCGAGGGTCGCGGCTTTACCTCCGCCCGATATCAGCAGCCCGACCTCTTCCGGAGCAAGACCTCCCTCGGGACCGATAAAAACAGCTATCGTTTTAAACTCAGGTCTTACAAGCTCTCTTAACGGCGCGCCGCCGCCCTCATAGAAGACGATGGAAACGTCGTATGCATCAAGCCCGGCGGCTGCTGCTTTCAGCTCGCAAAGCGGACTTACCTCCGGTATTATGCCGCGCCGTGACTGCATTGCTGCCTGCAGGGCTATTTTACGGTATCGCTGCAGCTTTTTTTCTGCGCTTTTGGCGTCGGGGCGTGATACGCACCGGCTTGTCAGCACAGGAACTATCCTGTGTACCCCAAGCTCGACGGCTTTTTGTATGACCGTTTCCGGTTTGTCGCCCTTCGTAAGAGCAAAATAAAGTGTGACATCGACCGTCGGCTCGTGAAGACATTCTTCTTCTTCGGATACCCTTACGGTCACGCCGTCGCTGCTTATAGCTTCAATAATGCACATAAGCTCAGTTTTATCCTTCGTACAAAGGGTTATCACTTCGCCGACGGACATTCTCAGAGATTTTGTTATGTGAACGGCGTCCTCTCCGGTTATAGTCAGTGTATCTCCCTTTGAAACGTTTTCGTTTGTAAAAAACCAATCCATTATTTCACCGTCTTTTTATCTGTTATCAGCATTTACAGGGGCTGTATTGCAGTTTTCTATTACTTCCGGAAGCGTTCGCCTGCGGATAGTGCTTCTCAGTTTCTGAAGCCGGAACCGGTTGTATCGCTGTATTGCGGCAAAAGGCAGATTTCCGGCAAAAAGCATGGCGGAAAGAAAAAGTGCGACAGGAGGAGGATCAAGAATAAACAGCACAATGAAAAAAAGACAGTTCATTATGTGATCCCATTCTCCGCGGCAGGTCTCCATTATAAATTCATCGAGATATTCCGCGGAAATATCGTCAAGATGGTCCTTTGAAAAGCCGTCCTTGCCGATATGCTGAGGCAGCAGATCCTTCCAGCGCCTGATCTTCAGGACATCGCTGTAAAATTTTCCTCCGCGTTCCCATTTATGCGGAAGGTACATTTTTTTATTTTCCGAGAAAAAGCCGGGCTTCAGGGTTATACAGATGAAGAAAACAATATAGTGCCATGCTGCTCCGAGCAGGATATTTATGAGGAGAACATTCAATATCGGCTGGTCTCTTAGCATGGTGTCACTCCTTATCAGGTATCTGTACGAGAGCTTCGCCGATCGTGCGCCGCAGGGCAGGCGCACGCCTATGGCGCTCAGGAAAAGTGTTTTTTCAATTGCTGCCGCTGTCGGCCGCCGCGCGCGAGGACATTAGTACTGCTCTGTCCGCCCGACCGTTGCTGAGCAACGACCGGGCTGTTTTTTAGTTTTTTAAAGAGTACCGATATCATCGGAAGCACTCTGGACCCTTTCACAGCTCCTATTATAACAGCTTTTCTCCTTTTATTCAACTTTTAAATATCTGAATAATACTGCTAACTCCGCGTTGTCCGATGACCGCCGGGATATAGGGAGGAATGCTGTCATCAGAACGGCGGAGGGGCGGTCTTGCGCTGTGACGATTCCGGTGTTAAAATAGATATATTAGAAAGGATGTGTTTTTATGCAGAAAAATGACAACGAAATTTCCGAAAGGGTCGTTGCACTTCTTAAGGAAAAGGGGCTGAGCATATCGACCGCCGAAAGCCTTACAGGCGGAATGATATCTGAAATGATAACAGGCGTTCCCGGTGCCTCCGGGGTCATCGAGCTTGGCGTCTGTTCATATTCAAACCGGATAAAAGCGGAGATCCTGGGCGTTCCCCGGGAGGTGCTTGATGAGTATACAGAATACAGCAGCGAAACGGCAATAAAAATGGCTGAGGGAGTACGCAGGCTTTCGGGCTCCGATATCGGAATATCATCCACCGGGATAGCAGGCCCGACAGGAGCGCTTCCCGGAAAGCCCGCGGGCAGCTTCTGGATAGGGCTGGCTGCTCCTGACGGGAGCAGGGCATGGGAATGTCATTTTTCCGGCAGCAGAGATGAGGTGCGGCTTGCAGCAGCGCAGACGGCGCTTGAAAAAGCTCTCGAAAAGCTTTCGGAGCTTTGATAAACCATATTTGTGTTTTTTGCAGCCGACTGCTCTCCCCCGGCGTGCCGTCGGTGTCATTTCGCGCTGTCGCTCACTGCGTTCGCTCTGAATCAGTATTCGCAGCTTATTGCCGCGGCTGTGCATTTCAGCTTGCTGCTTTTTACGCACCATTGCTTTCGTATAACAGTGTTTTTGAGGGGTGCCAGGCGCTTCGCGCCTGGCACCCCTCAAAAAAATACTATAAAAAGTGCGCCGCAAGGTAGGCGCACCGGGGGGGCACTTCCTACGGGCGCACTTAGCTGGTTTCAAGGGGTTGCCGTCAGAATCCTTATTTTGCGACAGCCCCTATAGATAAAGATCATTCTTCTTTGGCTTTCTTTGCGGCTTCCTTCTGCATAAGGAAAAACTTCTTTTTAAGCTCGATAGAAAGATACGGCTTTATTTTTTCAAGCGTCATCTCATTGGGCGAAAAAAGCAGGAGAGCCGGCTTGTGACGTACCTTGTCATGTATCTTTGCATAGTAGGTGTTTCCGTCTATCTCGTTGGCAGCCGCTCTGAGCACGAGATCGAATTTTGACGGCTCGACCTTTCTGTTGCCGGTGTCGGGATCAATGTAAAGCCCTATGTCATCAATGGCCTTTACGTCGAATGAGGTCACTGCCTTGCGCTTGTTTTTGCCCTTTATGCGCTCTATCCTCATTTCTCCGAGAACGAAGGTATATTCGTATTCAACGCCGGAATTCTTTATTATATAGAATATGAGCCATCCGCCGAGTCCCATGAAAAGCAGGGACACCGGGACCAGCCAGCTGAAATATCCTGAAAGATAAACGCTGAGAAAGATCACCATAACGATGCCCATCATTGACAGAACAAGCATGGTTATCATTTTCGGAGTGAATCTCTTTTTTACGATCTGTTCATAATAATTATCCATCGTTCCTACATCTATAAGCTTTTCCATTATTATGCTCCTTTTTGAAGGCGGACTTTTCCGCCGGTTTTTTTCGGCATACGGCACAGTTCTTTTCCGGATGCACAAGGATTATTATATCATAAAGTTATACCTTATTCAATCGCCGCAGGCGAAAATTTACATATTTTTATTATAGTGTTTTTTATAGCGTTTTTTCAGGAGCTGTGAAATAATTTACGGCTCCTTCGCTATACAAAGTGCGCCCGAAGGAAGTGCCCCCCCCGGTGCGCCTACCTTGCGGCGCACTTTTATTATAGTGTTTT
>CADCPT010000116.1 GCA_902803385.1 uncultured Ruminococcus sp. | reverse complement strand
TTCCATGCTTATTCATCACCATCTTCAGTTTCGTCGTTGTCGGTTTCTTCCGGATCGGTGTTTTCGTCACCTGTCTGCGTGTACTGCAGGTTGTTGAGTATTTTTGAGATGTTTGCGCTGTACTCAATGGAATCGGTTGCTTCAAATGCCAGCACAGGCGCATATCTGAGTTTGAGCCTTACTCCAAGCTCGTGACGTATGAAGCCCTGAGCGTTTTTCAGCGCCTTGACTGCCTCCTTTGCCACCGGCAGACCGTTCATTGAGCTGATATAAACCTTGCTGTAAGAAAGGTCGTGCGCTGTTTCGCACCTTACCACGCTGATAATGCCGTTGTGGAGCCTTGGGTCCTTCATCTCTCTGAGTATTGCAGAGATCTCCCTCTGTATGTCTTCGGACATTCTGTCCGCTCTGAAATTTGCCATTATATTTACCTCCGAAATAATATCTGTTGTTCTGAGCGTTACTCACGGACAACGCTCACCGAGTTGAAATATGTCACCGCATCAAGCTCGGAAAGTCCAAGCAGCCGCTTTTCGACATATTCGCTTACATAAGCAAGGCGGCCGTTTACATTTACTGCCATGCCCTGTTCGGTATCCTCCCATTTGCCGCCGATGTTCGCTATGATAAGTATGCCCAGATATGCGCTCACGCTTTCCGCTATACTGCCGTTTTCCGACGAAAAGAAATTATCCTGCACAACGCCTCTTTCAAAAGCGTCGATGACCTCCTCCAGAGCAGCCACCGATCTTTCGCCGGTATCGAGTGAGATACCCAGCTTTTTGTGCGTGAATTGTACAAAATCGAGAGCCTTGCCCAGCATGACAAGCTCAAGCGTTACCAGATCTGTATTGCCTTTTTTTATCAAATCGAACTGATGTTCATAAAAATGTTCAAGCTCGGATATTTCGCCTGAATAGTTGATCCTTTTGCTTTGTTCATTGTCCAGTCGTTTCATTTCGGACACCGCCTTTTTATATGATGAAGCTATTATAACACATTTTTTCCCTTTTTCATATAGCAGGACGGAAAATTTTTGTTCATGGAAAGCTTACTCATTCAAAAACCGTCAAAAACCATGAAATCGTGAAATTCTGTTGTTGATTTACGGAATAAAGTATGCTATAATAAACTGTATTCCTGTAGAAATATATATGAGGTGAACTTAAAAATGGGCTTTAAAGCATGGTTTAACGGCCGCAACAGCCGCAGAGAACTAAAAAAAATACAGCCTTTAGTCGATAAGGTATTCGAGCTTGAGGAAAAATATCAGAAATTCTCCGATGATGAACTCAGAGCGGAAACCACCCGCTTTCAGGAAATGTTCAAGGAAGAAGGCATGACCAACGAGAAAAAGGATCAGATACTCGATCAGATACTTCCCGAGGCTTTTGCTGTCTGCCGTGAGGCTTCATGGCGTGTGCTTGGCATGAAGCATTTCCGTGTGCAGGTCATCGGCGGCATTATCCTTCACAGAGGACGCATAAGCGAAATGAAGACCGGTGAAGGCAAGACCCTCGTTGCTACTCTTCCGGCATATCTTAACGCTCTTGCGGGCGACGGCGTTCATGTAGTTACCGTCAACGAATATCTTGCAAAGCGTGACGCTGAGTGGATGGGCAAGATATACCGCTTCCTTGGCCTTACCGTTGGCATACTTCAGCATGACTGCACCAACGAACAGCGCAAGGTGGCTTATAATGCCGATATTACATACGCTACCAATAACGAGCTGGGCTTTGACTATCTGCGTGACAACATGGTGGTTTACAAGGAAAACAAGGTGCAGAGAGGTCATTCCTTCGCTATCGTGGACGAGGTGGACTCGATCCTTATCGATGAGGCGAGAACACCGCTTATCATTTCCGGTCAGGGCGACAAGTCTACCGATCTCTACGAGAGAGCGGACGAGCTTGCAAAGACCATGAAATATCTGAAAATAACCGAGACCGACAGCAAAGAGGATAATGACGAGGAATATATCGAGGCAGGCATCGACTATATAATCGACGAGAAGGCAAAGACAGCTACGCTTACCCCCGTAGGCGTAAAGAAGGCTGAGGCATTCTTCAATATCGAGAACCTTTCCGATCCGGAAAATATGACTATCGCTCACCACGTCAATCAGGCTATCAAGGCTCGCGGCGTAATGAGAAGGGATATAGAGTATGTTGTAAATGAAAAGGGCGAGGTCATCATCGTTGATGAATTTACAGGTCGTCTTATGTACGGCAGACGCTATAACGAAGGTCTGCATCAGGCTATCGAAGCAAAGGAAGGCGTAAGCGTACAGCGTGAGAGCAAGACCCTTGCAACGATAACCTTCCAGAATTTCTTCCGTCTGTACCGCAAGCTTTCCGGTATGACAGGTACGGCTATGACCGAGGAGACCGAGTTCTCTGAAATTTACCATCTTGATGTTATCGAGATACCCACCAACAAGCCGATACAGAGGATCGACTTCCCTGATGTTATCTTCAAGACAGAACACGGCAAGTATATGGCTCTTATCAGCGATATCATGGAGGCCAATCAGAACGGTCAGCCCGTTCTTGTCGGTACCGTATCCATCGACAAGTCTGAGGAACTGAGCAATATGCTCCGCAAGAAGGGCATAAAGCACAACGTCCTCAACGCAAAGCAGCATGAGAAGGAAGCGGAGATCATCGCTCAGGCAGGTAAGCTTGGCGCTGTTACCATCGCTACCAACATGGCAGGCCGTGGTACGGATATCAAGCTTGGCGGTAATGATGAATTCCTTGCAAAAGCGGAAATGAGAAGAATGGGTTTCTCCGACGAGCTTATAGAAGAAGCTACCGGATATGCCGAAACCGACGATGAAGAGATCATCAAGGCAAGGGAAACATTCCGTGAGCTGCTTGCAAAGTATAACAAGGAAACAGAAGCGGAAGCCGAGAAGGTAAGAGAAGCAGGCGGTCTGTTTGTAATGGGTACCGAGCGCCATGAGTCAAGACGTATCGACAACCAGCTCCGCGGACGTTCCGGACGTCAGGGAGACCCCGGCGCAAGCCGTTTCTATCTTTCGGCGGAGGATAATCTGCTCAGACTGTTTGCCGGCGACAGGATCGCAAATATTATGAACAGAATGCCCGGTGAAGAGGACACTCCCCTTGAGAGCAAGCTTCTTTCAAATACTATCGCCAGCGCTCAGGCAAAGGTCGAGGCAAGGAACTTCAGCATAAGAAAGAGCGTACTCGACTTCGACGATGTTATGAACCGTCAGCGTGAGATCATCTATACACAGCGTGACCAGGTGCTTGACGGCGAGAACCTGAGAGAAACAATAATCAAGATGATACCCGATACCGTTTCGGCAAAGATCGCAGAGTATCTGCCCTTTGACGAGGAGGACGAGTGGAACCTCAAGGGTCTCAGGGAATCACTCAAGGGCTGGATCATTCCCGAGGACGACGAGGAAACTCTTGTGTATTCAAAGGAAGAGATCGAGGATCTGGAGAAGGATTATCTCAGCGAGATGCTCACCGAAAAGGCTACAAAGGAGTACGAGGAGAACGAGAAGCTCGTGCCGGAGGATACCATGCGTGAGCTTGAGAGAGTATATCTGCTCAAGAATGTTGATAACTACTGGAT
>CADCPT010000115.1 GCA_902803385.1 uncultured Ruminococcus sp. | reverse complement strand
ATCATTGCAATAGAAAAAACGACTTTATTTGCATCTGTATGACTGACCGCCCGACCGTTGCTGCGCAACGACCGGGCTATGTTAGACTTGTTTTTTTATTCAGATGCTCATATTATGACATTCTTTCCTCTGCAGTTCGGTTATAATGACCCTATAACTGATTCAGAGGTGGTCGGATTGAAGCTTTATTATGCTGCTGCAGAGAAGATCTCCGGTTTTCTGTCAAATAATGACGGTACAAGGCGGATCCTTTCTGCGCTTTTGTGTCTTGCGGCAGGCTTCCTTTTTTCCAATGCGAAGATCTACGGCTCATATGCACCCTTCGGTATTTCCCTTTGCGCAGCACTGCCTTTTTTCGGGGTACTGCCATCGTTTTTCGGTTCTGCTGTCGGGTACGTTATTTTCAGCGGCAGCAGCGGCGGATTCAGATACATAGCCTCAATGGCTGCAGTTATCGCTATCCGCTGGACTCTCAGCGATATCAAAAAACTCAGCCGGCATTCACTTTTTCCGGCATTCGTATGTGCCGTGCCGGTGTTTGCGACGGGGCTGGCGATACTGAGCGTTACGGGCTTTTCCCTGCGGCTTTTTTTGCTGTATCTTTCAGAGGCTGTTCTGGCCGGTGCCGGCGCATACTTTGTTTCAAGAACGGTAGTGATAATTTCAGGAACGAAAAGCCTCGGCATGCTGACGCTTTCGGAGCTTGGAAGCCTTATCCTGACATCCTGCATACTCCTTTTGTCAGCCGTGCCCTTCGGAATAGGTCCTCTTTCGGTCGGGAGATTTTTGGCAGTATGTGCCATACTGTTTTTTGCCCGTTACGGAGGAATAGCCGGAGGTGCTGCCTGCGGCACTGCTGCCGGAGCAGTTCTTGGACTGTATTCTGTCGAAACATCCTTTCTTGGTGCAGCCTATGCCTTCGGAGGACTGATAGCCGGACTTTTTTCCGGAGCCGGAAGATTTGCCCTTGCCGGAGCCTATATCTGCGCCTGTGCAATAATGTCAGTTCAGAGCGGAGAACCGTCAACTGTGATCGCCGTTGCTTATGAAACGGCAGCCGCGGTTATTGTATTTCTTGCTCTTCCGGCAGATACCGCATCGTTCCTCAGGGCAGTATTTGTAAATGATGAAGCTTCCGCCGGAGCGGATGGACTGCGGCGTTCTGTAATAATGCGGTTGGATTTTGCCTCGAAAGCTCTTTCTGACGTAAGTGATGAGGTCGAGAATGTATCACAGCGGCTGTCTCGGCTTGTGACACCTACTGTAAGCGGTGTTTACGAAGAAGCAGTCGATAACACCTGCTCACGCTGCGGTATGCGCGTATTCTGCTGGGAACACAAGGACGGCGTCAGCATGGGCTGCTTTGAGTTTCTTACTCCCACGCTGCAGAAAAAGGGCAGTGTAAGTGCTGATGATTTCCGTGACGATTTCAAAAAGAAATGCTGCCGCACCGGTGAAATGGCAGCAGCCGTAAACAGCAGCTATCAGAGCTATATTGCCGGAGCAGCTGCCGAAAAGCGAATAGAAGAGGTGCGTCAGGTGGTTGCCGGACAATTCTGCGGACTGAGCGATATCCTGAGCGAAATGGCACAGGAATACTCGGACTATGAGTTTTTTGACAACGACCTGTCGGACAGGATAACATCTGTTCTGAAAGAGCTTGGTCTGAAGCCCTCGGCGGTAAGCTGCCGGATAGACAGGCTTGGCAGAATGACAATAGAAGCTGAAACTGCGGAAATAGATAAAAAGAAAATAAGCCGTGCACTCATGGTGCACAGGCTTTCGGCAGTATGCGGAAGAAGATTCGATTCGCCTTCGGTGGCATGCGCACCCGGAAGCTGCCGCATAACCCTTTGCGAGCGGCCATGCTTTGATGCGGAGATAGCATCCGCCCAGCATATATGCGGAAACGGAAGACTTTGCGGAGACCATCTGAGGTACTTTACCGACGGTACCGGGCACCTTACTGCGATAATCAGCGACGGCATGGGCACAGGCGGAAGAGCAGCTGTTGACGGAAGTATGGCTTCAAGCCTTATGGAAAAGCTTTTGAAGGCAGGGCTCGGCAGCGACTGTTCTCTGAAAATAGTAAATTCCGCCCTTCTTGTGAAATCAGGCGATGAATCGCTTGCAACGGTGGACGTCGCGGTACTTGACCTTTTCAGCGGAGAAATAAGCTTTCTCAAGGCAGGGGCAGCGCTTTCGTTCATACGCAAGGGGGGAGATGTTTACCGTGTGGAAACGCCCTCACTGCCGGCAGGTATACTGCCTGATATCTCGTTCAGCAGGACTGCCGATGAGCTGTCGGGCGGGGATATCGTTGTGATGGTCTCTGACGGTGCAGTCGCAGCCGGTGACGAATGGATCGACCGCATAATATCCACCTGGGACGACGCGTCAATGCAGCAGCTCTGCGATGTTATCACTGACGGTGCGCAGACACGCCGCAAAGACGGCAGGGATGATGACATCACCGTAATAGCAATGCGGCTGAAATGCGCCTGAGTGTTAGTTTCTGTTTATTTTGCTGTTGAAATATTTTATTACGTCGCGCCTCGTTATTATTCCGATAAAAATATTTCTGTCGTCTGTAACGGGTACAAAATTCTGATCCATCACTCTTTCGAGAAGCTCATCCATGGTCACATCCGACTTAACGGCGCGGTTCCTTTCCTCGTTTACGATATCGACCACCCGGTGTTTTTCCATTATGAAGTCAATGGAATCCCTGTACTGCATGATATGCCAGAGAAAATCACCCTCGCTGGCGGTGCCGATGAATTCACCGGCTGCATCGGTAACGGGAACAGCAGTAAAGCCGCTGTTGTGAAGGCGGTCAAGGGCGGTGCAGAGGGGTTCGGATTTATCAAGATAACAAACTGTTGATTTTGGTTTAAGAAGATAGAAAATATTCATTATTTACCTCCGGACAGGTTTTCGGTTAGTATCATTATAGCAGATATTATATTGAATTCCGATAGACAGACTGTGAACTTTATATAAACTATATTTTCTGAAGTGCGCCCGAAAAAAGTGTCACCGGTGCGCCTACCCTGCGGCGCCGGCGTGCCGCCGGTGTCATTTCGCGCAAACCACCGCCGGACCGCACCTTCGGGGCGACCCGGCTATTTTAGTTTGGTTTTTTCGTAGGTGCCAAGCGCGAAGCGCTTGGCACCTACGAAAAAACACTATATAATAAGTGCGCCGCAAGGTAGGCGCACGTTGTGGTCTGACAAGCATTGCT
>CADCPT010000114.1 GCA_902803385.1 uncultured Ruminococcus sp. | reverse complement strand
GTTCAAACCAAGAAATGTACAGCAATGTCACTTATTCTTGAATCAGGAGAGCCGCGTCAGGTGCATCATTTTGCAACCTTACTTGGTTATGGAGCCTGTGCTGTCAATCCTTATCTTGCACATTCTTCCATACAGGAACTTATAGATGAGGGAAGACTTGATAAGGACTACTATGCAGCTGTAAATGATTATGATGATGCGGTTTTGCATGGTATTGTTAAGATAGCATCCAAGATGGGTATTTCAACTATCCAGTCCTATCAGGGCAGCAAGATATTTGAGGCAATAGGAATTTCCAAAGAAGTTATAGACGAGTACTTTACGGGAACAGTCAGCAGAGTTGGAGGAATCACTCTTGATGATATAGCAAAGAAGGTAGATATGGAACATTCCAAAGCATTTGATCCTCTTGGCTTAAACAGTGATCTTACACTTTCATCTGTAGGAAGGCATAAGATGAGGAGTCAGGGTGAGATGCACAGATATAATCCACAGACTATACATATGCTTCAGACTGCAACCAGAGAAGGAAATTACGATAAGTTTAAGCAGTATACAACCATGGTTGACAGTGAGAAAACAGGCTATTTAAGAAGTCTTATTGATTTTAATTATCCTGAAAGCGGCATACCAATCGAGGAGGTAGAGCCGGAGGATGAGATTGTAAAAAGATTTAAGACGGGAGCCATGTCCTACGGTTCTATATCCGAGGAAGCTCATGAGGCACTTGCGGTTGCCATGAATCACCTTCACGGTAAGTCCAACAGCGGTGAGGGCGGAGAGAGTGATGAAAGACTTGAATCAGCCGGAACAAATCATGACAGAAGCTCTGCCATAAAGCAGGTTGCAAGCGGAAGATTCGGTGTAACGAGCAAATATCTTGTAAGTGCAAGAGAGATTCAGATAAAGATGGCACAGGGTGCTAAGCCGGGTGAGGGCGGTCACCTTCCGGGTAAGAAAGTATATCCTTGGATTGCAAAGACCAGACATTCAACTCCGGGTGTAAGCCTCATATCACCGCCACCTCATCATGATATTTACTCAATCGAAGATCTGGCACAGCTTATATATGATTTAAAGAATGCAAATAAAAATGCAAGAATATCCGTTAAGCTTGTTTCCGAAGCAGGAGTCGGTACCGTAGCGGCCGGCGTTGCCAAAGCGGGTGCACAGGTAATACTTGTTTCGGGTTATGACGGAGGTACGGGAGCTGCTCCTTTAAGCTCAATTCATAATGCCGGACTTCCTTGGGAGCTTGGTCTTGCGGAGGCTCACCAGACACTGATGATGAACGGTCTGAGAAACAAGGTCGTCATTGAAACAGACGGTAAGCTGATGACCGGCCGCGATGTTGCAGTCGCAGCTGTTCTCGGCGCAGAGGAATTCGGCTTTGCTACTGCTCCGCTTGTAACCCTTGGCTGTGCTATGATGCGGGTCTGCAATCTTGATACCTGTCCCTTCGGTGTTGCAACACAGAATCCGGAGCTGAGAAAGAGGTTTATGGGCAAGCCGGAATATGTCGTGAACTTCATGATGTTTATAGCCGAGGAACTTCGTGAATATATGTCAAAGCTTGGTGTACGCACTCTTGACGAACTTGTCGGCAGAACGGATCTGCTTAGAGTGAAAGCAGAGCTTTCAGACAGAGAAAGGAAGATCGATCTTTCGGCTATCCTTGGCTGTGACAGGAGGGAAGATGTTTCCTACGATAACAAGTCTGCATTTGATTTCAGACTTTCCGAAACAGTTGACGAAAAGGAGCTTGAGGAAAAATTCAGATCTTCCTTCAAAAAAGGCACTAAGAAAACCATTGAGATTGATGTCAGGAATACCGACCGCAGCCTTGGCACAGCGTTCGGCTCTGAGATCACAAAGAAATTCGGTGATACCCTCGCAGAAGATACATTCACCGTAAAATGTCACGGCGCAGGCGGTCAGAGCTTCGGAGCATTTATTCCGAAGGGACTTACGCTTGAGCTTGCCGGCGACAGCAACGATTATTTCGGCAAGGGTCTTTCCGGCGGAAAGCTGATTGTTTATCCGCCGGAGGGCAGCAGCTTCAAGGCAGAGGATAATATCATCATCGGAAATGTCGCACTTTACGGTGCAACAAGCGGTAAGGCATTCATCAACGGTATTGCCGGAGAGCGCTTCTGCGTCAGGAATTCCGGTGCAACGGCAGTTGTCGAGGGTGTCGGTGACCACGGCTGCGAATATATGACAGGCGGCTGTGTGGCTGTTCTCGGCAAGACCGGCAAGAACTTTGCGGCAGGTATGTCGGGCGGTATAGCTTATGTTCTTGATGAGGACAGAGATCTTTATATGAAGCTGAACAAGGAGCTTGTCATTGTTTCAGAGGTGACGGAAAAGGCTGATGCAGAAAAGCTCAGGGCTATGCTTGATGAGCATATCGCTGCTACCGGTTCGGAAAAGGCAAAAAAGATCGTGGCTGATTTTGAAGGCTGTCTGCCGAAATTCAAGAAGATCATTCCGAGGGATTATAAAAAGATCATGGAAGAAATAGCTGTATTCGAGGGAAAAGGACTTACTCAGGAAGAAGCAAGGATAGAAGCCTTCTACAGCATTACAGGGGAGCAATAAGGAGGATCGTCATGGGAAAACCAACAGGATTTTTGGAATTTGACAGAAAGGAATCGGAAGCTTCCTCCGCACCGGAGCGCATAAAGAATTTCAATGAATTTCATAAGCCGCTCAGCGAACAAGAGCAGAAATGTCAGGCGGCAAGATGTATGGAATGCGGTGTACCGTTCTGTCAGTCAGGAATGATGATCGGAGGAATGATGTCCGGCTGTCCGCTGAATAATCTGATCCCCGAATGGAACGATCTTTTATACAGGGGTGCATGGGAGCTTGCATATAAAAGACTGAGGCTTACAAGCAATTTCCCGGAATTTACCTGCCGTGTATGTCCGGCTTTGTGCGAAAAGGCATGTACCTGCGGCGCAAACGGCGAACCCGTTTCCGTAAGGGAAAACGAATTCGCCATTGTTGAAAAAGCGTATGCCGAAGGCTGGGCAAAGGCGCAGCCGCCGAAGGTACGAACCGGAAAGACCGTTGCCGTTATCGGTTCAGGTCCCTCGGGACTTGCGGCAGCCGACCAGCTCAACCGCAGAGGACACAGCGTTACGGTATTCGAGCGTTCCGACCGTGTCGGCGGACTTCTGATGTACGGTATTCCGAATATGAAGCTGGAAAAGCATATCATTGAGCGGCGTATCAGGATCATGGAGGAGGAGGGTATTACCTTCCGCACCGGAGTAAACGTCGGAAAGGACGTTACCGCGCAGGAGATACTTGACAGCTTCGACAGGGTCATTCTTGCCTGCGGCGCGTCAAATCCGAGAGATATCAATGTTCCCGGCAGAGATGCAAACGGGATATATTTTGCCGTGGATTTCCTGAGATCAACCACCAAGGCACTGCTTGACAACGGTCTGACAGAGGGAACATATATCTCCGCAAAGGGAAAGAATGTTATCGTGATCGGCGGCGGAGATACGGGCAACGACTGCGTGGGAACCTGTGTGCGCCACGGTGCAAAGAGCATTACCCAGCTTGAAATGATGCCGAAGCTTCCCGACGAAAGGACAGAAAATAATCCTTGGCCGCAGTGGCCGAGAGTTTGCAAGACGGATTACGGTCAGCAGGAGGCGGCCGCTGTATTCGGCAGTGACCCGAGAGTATATCAGACCACCGTCAAGGAATTCATCAAAAACGAAAACGGCGGTCTGACCTCCGCAGTACTTGTTGATCTTGAATCTGTAAGAGATGAAAAGACCGGCAGAATGATGATGAAGCCTGTTGAGGGCAGTGAGCATACCGTTGAAGCAGAGCTGGTTCTGATTGCAGCGGGCTTCCTCGGAAGTGAAAAATATGTTGCCGAGGCTTTCGGTACAGATACAGACGCAAGAACCAATATTGCCGCAGCTCCGGGTAAGCACCGCACAAGCATTGACAGGGTATTTACCGCAGGAGATGCACATTCCGGTCAGTCGCTTGTCGTAAGAGCCATACGCGACGGCAGAGATTGTGCAAAGGAAGTTGATGAAAGCCTGATGGGGTATACAAATCTTTAATATTTTGATTTCCAGCCTCGCATTCGTGCGGGGCTGATTTTGATGGATACGGAATCATTTAGTATCAGAACAGCCGTATTTTTACCTCCGATATGTAAGCCCTGTAGAGCTATGTCGGCTATTTTGTTATTTTCTCGTTTACGATTATACTACAAGTGTAATCTTGCCTCAAGCATTCTTGACATAATATTTTGCAATTCTACGAAAAAATGAATAAAATAGCACAAAAAGCAGCAAAAGCCGTCCGTACTTCCCGTCCGGACGGCTTGAAGATGAGTTTCAGAGCAGCTTTTCCATTTCCCGTGCAAAATCCTTGGGG
>CADCPT010000113.1 GCA_902803385.1 uncultured Ruminococcus sp. | reverse complement strand
CGGCAAAGCACTCATATTATAGTGTTTTTTCAGGGGTGCCAGGCGCGAAGCGCCTGGCACCCCTGAAAAAACAAATATTTAGCCGCCCGGTCGCGCCGAAGGCACGGTCGGACGGAAGGTCGTGCGCACTTTGTATAGCGAAGGGGCTGTTCTGAAAATGCCGATTTTCAGAACAGCCCCTTTTAAGCTTAGTTTTTTACCTGTTTTTTGTAGGTGATAAGCAGCGCAAGTCCGCCGAACAGTATCACGTAACCGAAATTAATGAATATTCCGATAGAACAGGATATGTCGTCCATAACTCCGCCAAAAAGCGTCAGAATAGATGTGAACATCGTAGGAAGCCAGTACATAGTGAAATAGGTGGCAATCTGTTCGAGGATCTTAAGTATATCCTCCGAGACCTCCAGAGCGGAAAGCGAGCCGTAAACAAAACCGAAAATGATCGCCAGGAATATATAAACAAGCGCAGGAGTGAAAATGTTTGCTACAACTGCAAAGCCGGTCTTTCCGATAAGCTCAGACATCATAAAGTAGAATGCCTGCAAAGCCATTACCATGGTGAATTCATAGGCAGAGTAAAGAAATACGTTCACACTGTTGTATGCAAAAAAACTGTTGTATTGCTCCGTATTATCGACAGGGCTGAAATCCGCTCCGAGCACGGCAGCGCTGAGGATAGAAATGACCAGCGCCGAAAAGATCATTATTGCCGATGCAACTGCCGAGGCGGTAAATTTTGCAAGGAAAAGCTGTATCCGGGGATATCCGAGGGAGTATATAGTCTTTATCGTACCCTTGGCTCTGTCTTCGCATACAAATATGGCGGTAAACACAGCGCATATTATGTTGATGTTTGACAGATTGATCGCCTGTGACACAACATTGTATGCAGTACGTCCGACGATATCGCTCAGGTCTTCACTCAGGAAGGTCATCCCTATCGTAAACAGCGTGTACATTACCATCATCAGCACTATACCGGTGCATATGTAAAAGCTGAGTCTTCTGAAAAGCCTGCGGAATTCAAACTGAAAAAGATTAGACATACTGACCCACCCCGCTTCCGACATTGAGCATACCCATTCTTTCAAGCAGATAATCTTCATAACTGCGGCTGATTATTTCAATAGTTGAGATCTCGGATCCTGCCGCAACAAGAGCAGAATTTATCTTACTGCTTGCCTTCGGGTCTGTATCTATTATCAATTTGCCGCCCTCAATGGTCACACCCTCTATACCGAACTGAGTCATAACGAGCGTCCTTGCTGCTTCGGGATCACTGCATCTGATGCTTATTTTTGATCCGCAGCGTGAGTCAAGCTCCTCCGATGTCAGCTCTTCAAGGAGAACGCCCTGATTGATGATCCCATAGACATTAGCCACTTTTTCAAGCTCACCCAAAAGGTGACTGGAAATGAGGAAGGTGACTCCTCTTTCCTTATTTATGAACTGGATGATATCTCTTACATCCTTCATACCCATAGGATCGAGTCCGTTTACAGGTTCATCGAGTATAAGCAGCTCAGGATCGCCGAGAAGTGCGATAGCGATTCCGAGACGCTGCTTCATACCCAGGGAATAAGCCTTGACTTTTTTGTCGCCTGCCATTTCAAGACCGACCATGCGCAGATAGAAGGCGATATCCTTATCTGTTCCTCCGCAGAGAATAGAAAACCTTTTCATGTTCTCATAGGCTGAGCAGTTTGTATAGAGACCGGGAGATTCTATCAGCGAGCCGACATGCCTGAGGCTTCCGCTTGTTCTCGGCTGACCGAAAAGCTCTATAACGCCGTCTGTAGGCGAAAGCAGGTCGAGAATGACTTTCATGGCAGTGGTCTTGCCGGCACCGTTAGGACCGATAAAGCCGTAAATATCGCCGCGGCGGACATTCAGGTCGATATGATTGACTGCAAATTTAGAACCAAAGGTCTTTGTAAGCCCGAAGGTGCGCAGTGCAAATTCCTCCACAGTATCACTCCTTTTTCATTTTTGGCGGAGAACCGACTCTCCGTATGTACACCATCATTATAATATGTATCAGGGATTTTTTCAACAGTTTGTACTTAATCCGTAAAAATGTTTTCGCACACGGATCATTGCTTGAAAAGAAAAGTGCGCCCGTAGAAAGTGCACTTTTATTATAGTGTTTTTCCGGGGGTGCCAGGCGCGAAGCGCCTGGCACCCCTGGAAAAACAAATTTTTAGCCGCCCGGTCGCGCCGAAGGCACGGTCGGGCGGATGGGGCAATGTTAATGCGACATCCTCTTTTATACTGTATGTGAAGTTCTCTCCGCATCAGGTAGAGACTGTAGCTTCCTGCCCGGTGAACAGAGAATATATGATGCATTCCTTCACGGGCTTGTCAAAAAGCTGCTTTGCTGCCGCCCTGTAAAGCCTAAGCTGCAGACCGTAGGTCTCTGCAAGCTCCGAAACGTCCTCTACTCTGTCTGTCTTGTAGTCAACGATAACGATCCTGTCGTCTTCTTCTATGATGCAGTCTATTGCACCCTGAAGCACACTTTCACACCCTGATGCGCCCGGACTGCCGGAATGATCTCCTCCGGCTGATGCAAGCTCACCGGGGATATTTACGGTAAAACGGTATTCGGGATATAGTCTGACCGCGTTTTTCATACGTTCAAATATACGGCTTCTTGTGAAATCAATAACGCTTTTTTCGCTGACAAGCTCAAGCTGTTCGCGGCTCATTATCCCTTCCTCAGCTATACGCTGCTTTTCCGTTTCAATGCTGCCGGAGTCGTCCGAAAGGGCGCAGACCGAAGCATACTGCAGGAACTTATGCGTTGCCTTTCCGCGCGCCGTTGCAGATACCTTTGAGCTCCTTGCAAAATCCGGCTTTGAGACAGCAGTGAATCTTTCTCCGGAGGCACTGTGAGCAAGCATTGAAGCGGAGACCTTTGAGGGAACAAGCGTTCCCGGGCGCTCGGGCTTATCTGCGAATTTTTTAGTCAGCAGCTCCGAAAGCTCCGGACTGACGTTTATTTTTCCGGCTTTTCCCCGGTAAGAAGCGCTCCGCCTCTGTACCTGTGGGATATGAACGTATTTCCATGCGCTGCCGGAGGGTATTGACGGGATATTTATCCCGGCTTCCCCAAGGGCAGCCTGTGCCCTCAGCTCTGTCACAGACTCATTCATCAGCGCACACATTACGACCAGGTCGGAAATAGTGGTGCACCTCAGCACCGACTGTGCTGAAAGCCTGCCGGTGCTTTCGTCGAAGGATATATTGGAAGCAAGTCTTCTCAGATATTCGGTGAGCTTTGAGTCATTACCCTTCGGAAGCTCCTCATTATCCTCCTGTGAGACAGACTCGGTCTTTACGGTGGACAGGATTATGAGCTTTTCCTTTGCTCTTGTAAGCGCAACATAAAGTATTCTGAGCTGTTCGCTCTTTTCTTCAAGCTCGCAGCGTCTCCTGATGTATGCTCTCTGCAGGGTGTCGGATTTTATCATCAGCTCGGGATCTATCGACGTAAGTCCTATTCCGGCGTCTGAATGATATCTTACCTTATCGTTGTTTGGCTTTGTTCTGCAGTTCGTTCCTGCAAGTATGCATACAGGAAATTCCAGTCCCTTTGAATGATGTATAGTCATTATGCGCACAGCATCCGGCGGTGCAGCGTCTTCTGTTTTTATTCCCTCGCCTGCGCGCTCAAGATAGGCTATATGCCGTACAAAAGACGGCAGTCCGCCGCCTGACGAGGCTTCAAAGCCTGCTGCATATTCTGTCAGTCTCCGTAGGTTTTCTTCCCTCAGCGTTCCGCCCGGCATCGCTCTCATTATGCACATAAAGCCGGTTTCTTCAAATATCCTGAGTATGAGCCTGTCGGTTGGCAAAGAGCCTGAAAGCGTGCGGAAATGACGTATCGTATCCAGGAATCCTTTGCAGCGCACGGAAAGGGTATCTTCCTTCGAGGATACATACATAAGCTTTTTGTAGTAGCTGCTTCCGTTTTGGAGCTTCAGATTAGCCATATCGTCAGGCGAAAAGCCGAATACCGGACACATCAGCGCCGCCGCCATATCTATGTCGGAAAGGGGATTGTTTATTATTTTCAGGAGAGACAGCGCTGCCTTTATCTCATACCGCTCCAGCAGGTCGGAGCCGGCATCTGTATAAACGGGGATGCCCAGTCTTTCAAGCTCGTTTGCATAGGTCTTTGCCTTGTTTTTTACCGAGCGCAGAAGTATGCAGATATCGCCGCAGTGTGTGCCGGATGCGACCATATCCTGTATCATCCCGGCGCAGTAGGCGGCTTCGGTTTTTTCTATGCTGTCGTCTTCGTCCTCGTAATCGTCCTCTGTTTCGTTCTTATGATATTCTATGAGATGCAGTTCTGTATCCTCTTCGTTCCTTTCGGGGTAAGAAGCTCCGTATGTAAGGCGCTGGCTTTCGTCGTAATCTATCTCTCCTGCCTGTTCGCTCATAAGCAGCGAAAACAGGAAGTTTACCGCGTCCAGAACGCCGCTGCGCGAACGGAAATTTCTGTCGAGGATTATAAGCTCGGAGCTTTTGTCACTGCTGTCTGCCGCACGGGCGCAGCGGCGCTTGAAAAGCTCGGGCTTTGCCTCGCGGAATCTGTATATGCTCTGCTTCATATCTCCGACAACGAAAAGATTGCTCTCGTTTTTCGAGACCGCCTTGAAAATGCTTTCCTGAACATCGTTGGTGTCCTGATATTCGTCAACCATTATTTCGTCGTAGCATTCGGAAAGAGACTTTGCAAAGGGCGTTGTATGATACTCGCCGTTATCGCTGCGCTCGTAAAGAAGACTGAGCATAAGCCTCTGCAGGTCGTCGAAATCAAGCATCTCACGTTCGCATTTGGCTGCGAAGAATTCCTTGTCAAATCGGGAAAGAAGCTCTGCAAGACAGCAAAGGACGGGATAAAGTGTTACGTTGTTTTCATGGAAAACATCCTCCGTGAAAACAGAGTATGGCCGCAGCTCAGTATTGATGAAATCGGTTATTGCATTAAGGTACTGCATTGCTGAAATAAGCTCTGCATGCTCCTCTTCCTTAAGCCTTGCGCGGCTGAGAAGATTCTTCGGGATGCCGGCAGTCGCCTTGAATAATGCGTCAAGGTCGCTGCGGCTGAGATATTCTTCCGCTTCATCAAGGAACATGTCAAGAGTGTCCCATACATCGAGAGCTTTTTCGTATGTCTTGGGAGCTTTTTTTGCTGAAGCTTTTTTCTCAACATCCGCTCTCAGCAGATCTGCCTTCGCCATGATCGACCTGAGCTCAGGAAGGCTTTGCTGCAAAAGGTCGCCGAGTTCTTTTGCTCCCTCGTTTTCGCTGAGAGAAAGTGACGGATCATATGCTTTGATGCAGTGCTCCATCCATACCTCAGGAAAGGCATGGGAGGTGTACTTTTCGTAGGCCTTCAGCAGCTCCTTTTCAAGCTCGGAATCAAGCTTCGGGCCGCTTAGTATCAGACTGAGCGTTTTGAAAGCATTATACATTTCAAGCCTTTTTTCGTAGCTTTCACAGCATTTTTCGGGAGGGGTATAGTATTCCTCGATCAGCCCGGACATTATACGGCTTTTCAGTTCTCTCAGTTCATTTTCCGTTCCTATGCGGAAATCCCGGCTTATGCCGAGCCGGAAGAAATTATCCCTTACGACCTTTCCGCAGAAGGAGTGTACCGTGCAGATATCAGCGCTGTCGAGCATGAGCTGCTGCCGTCTGTAAAACGTATTTGAAGGGTCGGAGGCAATAAGACCGTCGAGGGCTGTTCTTATCCTCGTTTTCATTTCATCTGCGGCTTTGTTGGCAAAGGTGAGTATCAGCAGTCTGTCAGCAGGTACGGGGGACTCCCCGGTCATTATTTCTATGACTCTCTGAACGAGTACCCTTGTTTTTCCTGAGCCTGCCGCGGCTGACACGGCGACCGCGCGGCCTCTTGCGTCTATGGCGCGCTGCTGCGCTTCGGTAAAGCTGAAACCGGATTTATTTTCCATTGTTTTCACCGTCCTTTGCTTCGGCTTTTGAAAGCTCTTCGTTTATTTTTTTCAGAGCCTTTTCCTTATCGAGCTTCTGCAGCTTGTTAGTCCTGCTGCCCTTTTCAAAGCGGCAGACCGCCGAATAATCGCAGAATTTGCATGCGCTGCTCATAGGGAAGGCTTCGATAGAGCCCATATATACCTCTTCCGCCATGTGCAGAAGACAAATATCGACATATTTAAATATCTTTTCAAATTCCTCGCCCGTGACAACGCATCCGTAGCGCTTGTCAAGAGTGCCCTTCGAGGTCATCACCTGCGGTATGAAGCTGCCGTCGAGCCTGCTGTTCATTGCGGAAAGCACCTTTTCATCATCGAGCAGAAGTCCGTTCATTTTGAGGGCCTTGTTCTGTTCCTCTACGGCCTTTTTTATTTCTTCCTCTCCGGAAGAATCCGCCACCTGACCTCCTGCAGCCGCCGGAACATACAGCACTCCTGCAGGAAGCAGCACGGAACCGTCGGTATATCGCTTTGAGCCGTTTCTCAGTATTGCCGAAAGATACAGCAGCATCTGTATGTTTATACCCCCGGCAAGATTTCTGAAGCTGAATTTCATGTCCGACGTCTTGTAGTCTATTATTCTGATGTAATCCTTTCCTTCTATCCTCGCTGCATCTACTCTGTCTACATAACCCGAAAGGGTAAGAGTCTCTCCGGTCGGCAGGGCAAGAGTCAGCGCAGGTATATCCTCCTCGCTGCCTCCTATGGCAAGCTCAAAATCGACAGGGCGGAATTGGTCGAGCCTGTATTGTTCACGCATCCTGACAAGCACCCTTACAGCGTTTGTGCAAACCTTGCTGCACATAGCTGCAAAGCGCTCGCCTCTTTCTTCATCCGAACCTAGAGACTGAACATAATTATCCATGCATTTTCGCACGGAGGAGGCTATCCTTGCGTCATCGGCATCGACAAGCTCATCTACTCCGGAGATAATACCGTCTTCGCCGTTTCCGCGGAGTATCGTTTCAAATATGTAATGTGCCGCCGTTCCGAACATTCCGGCGTCCATATCAGCTTTTTTGAGCGGATATGCGCCGAGACCGTATTTGCAGAAATGAGCGAAACGGCAATCGGAAAATTTGCTAAGTCTTGTGCTTGAAAGCCTGAGAGGTACGCCGTAAAGCTTTCTTGCAAGCTCTGTATCGCAAAGCCTGAACGGCTGCTTGTCGGAAGCGCGGCGAAGAGCGTTTATCCTGTCGGAGTATTCCGGAGAGCTGCCGTAATAGTTTTCAAGCCCCTGTGAAAGCTCGGTACTGTCGTTCCATTTTTCTGCGCAGATATCAAAGCCCTGACGGCGTGAGAAAAGCATCTCATCAGCGCCTTGCTCCTTTCCTGTAAGCAGGGGAGAACGCCTTATCTCAAGTCCGTTTATAATGCTGCATATCTCGCTTATTACCGGTGACGGCTCTGCCGGAGTGCCGGAGGAGGAACGGGTGAAATAGCTTACAAAGAGCTTTTCGGACGGAGCGGTGAGCGCCATATATGCAGAGTATTTCTCTTTAAGCGCCGCACCGTATATGCTGTCATAGAGAGGCAGGCGCTCATCCTCGCTGCGTTCGTCGCGCAGGAAGCGCCGCTCGCTGTCGGTGAATAATCCGACGGCAGCCGGTACTGCCGGAAAAGAGCCGTTTACAGCACCCAGTATGAATACAGCGCGCGGGTCTCCGCTTCTTACGGAGTCCGTTTTGCCGATGGTAACGCTGTTTACTGTCCTCGGTATTTCCGAAAGTGTGCATTTTCTTACATAAAGGCGCAAAAGCCCGAAATAATCTGACGCAGGGCTTCTGTCGTCCTTCATGAGCTCATGCATTTTACTGAGCAGGTCTGTCATGCTGTCCCATACGGCAGCTTCTCTCTGAGCCGCTGCAGCGCCCTCGCTTTTTCTCAGTGCGGAGATGTATCTGCGGAAGGAGCTGTCTGCATGGCACTGCTCCGTAAGTGAATACAGAGCCTCTGTTATTTCTGCGCCGTTTTCGGCGGCTCTGAGTGTTTTTTCAAAGCTTTCAAGAGGGGAAATGAGCTTCTTTCTTGCTTCTTCAACAGCTTCAACGGCTTTTTTTGCCTGTTCATTCATTTCTTTTTCTGTAATACTGCCGTCCGGTGCCATTGTGAACGGTCTCAGCCAGCGCCGCCCTTTGATGCTCCAGACAAATACATAGTTTTCAAGGGCAAATATCTCGTCGTCATCAAGAGGAGTCAGACCCGTTGCGGCAAATCTCAGCACGGCATCGGTATCATAGCCGGAAAGCACAGCCTCGAAGCCTGAAAGAAGAAAGCGTATGAGAGGCTTTGTTTCTATACTTTCGGCTGAGGACATAAAATATGTTATGTTGTACTTCGGGAATTCGCAGTCTATCGCATTGCGGTAAAGCGCCGGGTCGGGCGTTATTATTTCGATATCACTGTATTCATAGCCTTCGTTTTCGACAAGTCTGCATATTTCGGCGGCGGCATTTCTTACCTCGTCGTAGATATCGTCTGCTTCGTATATCGTGACTGCACCATCGTTTTCCGAAGTGCGTATCTCTTCGCCTCCTCTGAACAGCGAGAAAACGCCCTCCTCGACTGCCCTGAGACTGTCGCTTTTAAAGCGCAGCCCCTCCTGCGTCCTGTCTGAGACCAGAACGTTGTGACCTGCTGCCTGTGCGGCTTTTCTGAGCGTCCGCAGCGTTCGCGACGGCTCGGCAAAGATCCCGTTTTCGTCGTTTGCAGCGCCGGTGTCGGTGCATATGGAAAAATAAACATCCCGCGCACCCTCGAGTATGCATTCTACAACCTGCATTTCGGTTGCCGAAAAGCCGGAAAATCCGTCGAAGCATACGCACATATCCTCAAATTCATTATGCTCACAAAGCAGACGGCATAGCCTTGTAAGGTCGTCGTCCGGGTCTGAATATGCCCCTTCGAGCAGAGCGTCGTACGCGGAGTAAATAAGCGCACTGTCCCTGAGCTTTGAGGCAAGGCGTATGTCCTTTATGCCTACGGCGGCCTCGCTCAGCATTTCGGGACTTATCATGCACATTTTATATTCATTTACCGCTGTGAGCATAGGCGCTATCAGTGTGTTCTTTTTGCGTCCCGAAGCGGTGAGAAGCTCTGTGCGGTCTGATACGGACGTTATGGCGCGGCTCATCAGAACAGCCCGTCCGCTGTCGTCTATCCGCATTGAATCCTCGGCGCCGTATTTGTCAAGTATGTTTGAGCAAAGCCTTTTGAAGCTGAGAACCTCTGTTCCGGCTGCTCTCTTTGCGCCTAGAGCGCTCAGAAGCTTTTTTTCGTTGAGATAGGAGCTTTGCTCCGGGACTATCAGAATAGTTTTTGTGTATCCATCGTTATTTTTGAGCAGCTCGTGTATCTGTTCGGTCTTGCCGCTGCCGCTGCGGCCGGTAATGAGCTTTACCATAACTGTTGCACCTCGTTTCATTTTTTATAGTGGTTTTCCGGAGGGGGGCTGTCGCATTAACATCGCCACATCCGCCCGGCCGCGCCTTCTGCGCGACCGGGCTGGCAGAAATGTTTTTTTCAGGGGTGTCAGGCGCTTTGCGCCTGACACCCCTGAAAAAACACAGATACATATCTATAAACAGCCCGACCGTTGCGAAGCAACGGTCGGTGCCTCGGTCACATATCCTCCTCGGAGTCAGAGCTGAGCTGGTCAAGGCTTGCCGCCTTAAGATATGCATGTATGAAGCCGTCAATATCTCCGTCCATAACAGCGCTTACATTTCCTGTTTCAAACTTTGTACGGTGATCCTTTACCATTGTATAGGGCATGAATACATAGGAACGTATCTGTGCGCCCCAGGCGATCTCTTTCTGAACGCCCTTGATATCCTCTATCTTTTCAAGATGCTCTCTTTCCTTTATTTCGATGAGCTTTGATTTGAGCATCATCATGGCCATATCTCTGTTCTGATACTGGCTGCGCTCTACCTGACAAGCAACAACTATGCCTGTGGGCTTATGCGTAAGTCTTACTGCGGATGAGGTCTTGTTGACCTTCTGACCGCCTGCGCCGCTTGCACGGTAAACATCCATTTCGATATCCTCGGGGCGTATCTCGACTTCGATAGTGTCATCTATCTCAGGCATTACCTCAAGGGAAGCAAAGGATGTGTGTCTTCTTCCTGATGAATCAAAGGGCGATACCCTTACAAGACGATGTACACCGGATTCGCTTTTCAGATAGCCATACGCATTCTCGCCCTCAATGAAGAGAACGGCGCTTTTCAGGCCTGCTTCTTCTCCGTCAAGGTAATCAACCTCCTTGACCTTGAAATTATGTCTTTCGGCCCAGCGCATATACATACGGTAAAGCATCATTGCCCAGTCCTGAGCCTCTGTGCCGCCTGCACCTGCGTGGAAGGTAAGGATCGCATTGTTTTTATCGTATTCACCTGTAAGCAGGGTCTGGAGCTTTTGCTCTTCAAGCTCAGTCCGGACCTTTTCCACTTCGCTCTGTGCTTCCTCAAGCAGAGAAAGATCCTCTTCCTCATCTGCAAGCTCGATAAGCGCAAGGGCATCCTCATAGGCAGACACAAGCCCCTCGTATGCTGACACCTTGTTTTTCAGAGAGCCTGTTCTCTGAAGTATCTTCTGACTGTTCTGAGCATCGTCCCAGAAGCCCGGCTGGCTTGCTCTCTGTTCAAGCTGTTCTATTTCCATTCTGAGCCTTTCAAGGCCAAGAGCGTTTGCAAGCTCTGCAATATCGGGATGCAAAGCCTCAAGACTTAATTTCAATTCCTCAAACTGTACCATATCTTTCCACCGTTTCCGTTAGTATTTCTTTTTTAAAGACGTTCCCCATTATTATATGATAAAATCGTTATCTTGTAAAGACCTGAAAGCTTTTTATTTTTCCTGTTTGTTTTTACAGTGCCTGTGCGCCCGTGGGAAGTGTCCTTGGGGCACGCCGGCGCCACAGGGTAGGCGCACGAAGACAGGAGCGAACCGGCAGCGCGGGCACTGCGCCGTAGGTATAAAATAATTGACATATTTCGTCGTTTTTAGTATAATCATCTCAGTAGCATAGCATAGGCATCGACCGTGTATTATAAAGAAGCGAGGAATGATGATAGTGGATGTAAAGGTATATGAATGCCCGCAATGCGGCGCTGACCTGAAATTTGTTCCGGATAAACAGAAATTCTGCTGCGAATACTGTCGCGGTGAATATACACAGGCGCAGCTCAATCAGATGTATGACCAGGTAAAAGATAAAAAGGATGCTGAAAAAGAAGCTCAGAAGAAGCCTCAGGAGCCGCTTCCCACAGACCCAGAAAAGCGCGCTCAGATGGAGTTTGAGGAGAACACAAGGCTTTATGAGTGTCCTACCTGCGGCGCTGAGATCGTTTCGGATGCCAATACGGCTGCGGCTTTCTGCTATTACTGTCATAATCCGGTAATACTCAAGGGCAGGGTCGACGGAGTTTACCGTCCGTCCCGTGTGCTCCCGTTCGCCTTCGGCAAGGATAAGGCTGTGGAATACTTCAATAACTGGGCAAAGGGTAAGAAATACGTTCCCGATGACCTTGTTTCCGATAAGCAGATAGAAAAGATGACAGGCCTTTACGTTCCGTTCTGGGTAGCTGATGCAATAACGCGCTCAACGCTCACGGCAACAGGCGAGACTATAAAAACATGGTCAAGCGGAAGCTATAATTATACCAATGTCAAGGAATTTGAAGTATACCGTGATGCACACATAGAATATGACGGCGTTCCTGCCGACGGCTCTAAAAAGATAGAGGACAGTCTGATGGAGGCTATCGAACCCTTCGACTACACTCAGACCAAGGATTTCGATATGGCATATCTCAGCGGCTTTTTTGCCGATAAGTTCGATGTTGACAAGGAAGAGGTCTTCCAGCGCATAAGCAGCAGGATGTTTGCAAATAATGCTTCGACTCTGGAATCCTCCTGCGGCTACGATAAACTTAAGGGAAAGCAGTTCTCAAATAATATAGAGAAGCTCCGCTGGAGCTATATGCTGCTTCCGGTATGGTTCATGACCTTCCATTATCAAGGAAAGGTATGGGAATATGCCATAAACGGTCAGACCGGAAAAATATCCGGTGAGCTGCCTATTGACAATAAGAAGCTCAACAGACACAGGCTGTTCGTTATCGCCGTTACTACGCTGATAACGCTTGCAGCCGGATATGCGATAGGGGGTATCCTGCTATGACTCTGAAAAAGACCGCAGCCCTTATTATTGCATGTGTCTGCCTGCTGACAGTCTTTGCTTTTCCGGTGAATGCAGCTTCAGGTTCAGCCGTTACTCCGAGGAATGATTTCAGGTACTACGGCACGGATCTGGATTCCTCGCTTTACAGCGGTAAAAAGTATCAGACAGAAAACGCTTATTTTCGCGACGAAGCCGAATTATTCGGCAGCGCTGATTATACTGACGTATGCGAGACCATCCAGAATGCCGCTGACAAGATAGGAATGAATGTAGGCTTCTTCATCGGAGGCAATTACCGCAGCGACAATCAGACAATGGAATTCTGCAGGGATTCCATAATATCCCTGTTCGGAAACGATGCAGATACAAGCTCTGTTTTCGTTTATCTCGATTTTGAGGGTGAGTCTCCGTCTTTTGATTTTATCTGCTGTCAGCATGACGCGACCCTTTATTATCCCCCGGACGGCCTTGATGAACGTCAGGTCGATATGAGGGACAATATGTATAAGTATCTGCCCTCGAGCGGCAGCACAATATATACCTCCGCTGTTATAAATGCCATCGAGGCATTCTGCAGTGACCTGGAGTATTACTACGATGAGGGTATGGTATGGGAAACCTCCTATTACAACGAGGAAAAGGGCGCTTTCCGTTATGTTTTCTTCGGGATAGTACTGGAAGGTCCCCTTCCTCCTTACAAATATCTGTTCGTATTCCTTGCTATTGGAATCATTATCGGACTGATAGTTGCTGCTTCAAGCGTCAGCAGCATCAAGAAAAAGTATAAATTCAGGGAAACTCAGAATGCTTCAGCATACACTTCAAGAAACAGGATCAAATTCAACAATGTCAGCGACCGCTTCCTGCGTGAGCATACGACGCGTGTCAAGATAGAATCCTCCAGCAGCCATGGCGGCGGAGGAGGAGGCTTCGGCGGCGGCGGAAGCTTCAGCGGTACCGGCGGACACAGATGATGATTTCTTCCGAAGAGAGCAGGACTGATCGTATGAATAATATTATTCTGATAGGTATGCCCGGCTGCGGCAAAAGCACGGTTGGCGTTGTGCTTGCAAAGGCCGGGGGATACAGTTTCATTGATTCCGATCTGGTGATCCAGGAAAGCGAAGGAATGCTTCTTTCCGAAATAATCGAGCAAAGAGGTCTTGAAGGCTTTAAAGAAACAGAAAACCGCATTAATTCTTCGATCGAGGCAGACAGGTCCGTTATAGCCACCGGCGGCAGCGTGATCTACGGAAAACAGGCAATGGAGCATCTCTCAGCAATTGGCGTTGTGGTTTATATCCGCCTGCCTTATGAAGAGATCGCGGCAAGGCTGGGAGATCTTAATAAAAGGGGCGTTTCTATTCGTCCGGATCAGACTCTTAGGGAGTTATATGACGAAAGAGCTCCTCTGTATGAAAAGTATGCCGATATCATTGTTGACGAGCATGGAATGACTCTTTCCGAAACGGCGCTTTTTATTGCGCGTAAAACAGATGAATATTTTTCCGGGAGGTCGCAGAGTGATAACAAGCAAGGATAATCCGGCGGTAAAGCTCGTTTCAAAGCTGATGTCTTCGTCTAAGGCGCGAAGAGAGGAAGGCCTGTTCACGGCAGAGGGCGTCAGGCTGTGCCGTG
>CADCPT010000112.1 GCA_902803385.1 uncultured Ruminococcus sp. | reverse complement strand
ACGGCACAACCGAGCGGAACGGAGTGGAGCAAGGCGCGAATCGTCCCGCGCGGTCACGCGCCCGCGAACACGTCCTGTGCGGTCACGCACTTCGCCGCACTTAACAAAAATGTTGCATTATTTTGTAAAATAGTGTATAATTGTTGTATTATTGATAAGGAAGTGCATCATCATGTTTGAAACTGAATTTAAGTTTACCCTTCCAAAAGGTTTTATCGATATAAACGGAACAATTCACCGGGAGGGAGTCATGCGTCTTGCCAATGCCGGTGACGAGATCATCCCTTTGCGAGATCCTCGTGTCCAGCAGAATCCCGGATATCTTACGATTATCATATTGTCAAGGGTTATCAAAAGCCTCGGCACCCTTCCCGCCGTTGATACCAGAGTCATTGAGGGACTTTTTACCATCGACCTTGCTTACCTTCAGGATCTTTATTCCCGGATCAACACCATGGATATGCCTGTCTATCAGTCTGTTTGTCCTCACTGCGGACAAAAGCTTGAGATTCCTGTAAATTTTCTCGAAGCCGGAATATAACCGTATATCCGGCTGACAGAATCTATGAGGAGATCGCTTTTATCGGTTATTATCTGCATTGGCCCCATGATGAGATTGCAGCATTAAATCATCGCGAGCGTCAGAGATGGTGCAAAGAGATCTCTAAAATTAACAGCAAGCTTAACGATGAACCAGAGAATATTTTTAAAATATAATCCCTAAAGACGGTGAAACCTATGGATTCTCATAAAGACGTCATACCGAGTTATTCCTTTAAGGTCAATCTCGATGGAATCAATTACAGTTTTTCAAAAATCAACAATATTTCAGGCTCTGTGGATATCGATACTATCATAGACGGCGGTACCAACAATGCTCCCGTGCTGATTCCTTTGCCAAAACGCAATCCGGATATGCTTATTCTTGAAAAAGGCACCTATACTTCTGCAAGTGATGTTCTTTTTTCATCCTACTTCAAAGAAGGAACCAAAATAGCCACACTTACAATCAGCGTGATGAGGGACGATAAAATTGTCCGTATGTTCTTTATTTCCGGCGGAGTCATTATCCGGCGGGAGTATTCCCCACTGGACGCAACCTCAAGCGCTGTCATGGTCGAATTACTGCAAATTGCGCATACAGGTATTACGGAACTTCCTCTTCCCTTTGGTATCTGACCACACTGAAAGAACAATACTATTCGGATAGTGATCCTTATGATCTTTAATTCAGACAGAAAAACAAATATTCCTGTCAATCAGCCAATGAAAACCAGCTTTTCATTGGCTTGTTTTGCTACACTAAAAAAAGCCTGTTCTTTCAGCGAAGCAATCATCAATCAATACGGCAGTATTCAGGAAGACAACAGGAGCGCCGGTTCACTTGTGTTTCTGAAAGCTCTTAAAGAAACCATCGAGAAGGATGAAAAGAAAAGGAATGAGCTTTTCCTTATTCTCAGACTGATGATTACACACAAATTGGTTACCGATCATCAGATTTCGCTGATGGACGGAACATCCAAAAGATATGCGGATGCTCTTGAACAGAAGCTCAGAATGATGATAACACATCTCCGGATCACAGATCGGAGGGACGGACAAGCTCTTCACGAGCTGAAAAGGATCATCGATGAAAGCACTCATCTTGAAACAGCCATTCATACCAAAGAGATCCTGCACGATCTGTTCACCGAAACCGTGTCGACCTTCCATTTATCTGAGTTGACGCATATTTCTGATTTATCTGAACAAAGCAGCAGTACTGTCGTTCAAATTCTGTCGGACACTCTCCAAAAAGGACTTCCCCTTTCATTGGTCTTAAAGAGAGAAAAAAACGAACCAAAAGCTTCACCGATGACTGCACCGCCATCGGGACAATCAATCACATCCGATATGCCGCAGCTCCCCGACGAACAAAGCACCTATCCCAGGGGTGACAGCCTTGTCCTGAAAAATGAGAACACTGCCATTTCCACAGAGGGACAATCCTTTGTTCCGACTTCTGAGGTACTTCATATT
>CADCPT010000111.1 GCA_902803385.1 uncultured Ruminococcus sp. | reverse complement strand
TCTATCTTCATATATTTGAGGGTATCGTTCATCCAGCCCATATCCCACTTATAGTCGAATCCGAGACCGTCCTCTTCAACAGGCTTGGTAACGCCGGGATAATCAGAAGAATCCTCAGCTATGAGCATAATATTCTTAAAGCGTTCATTGAGCCTGCTGTTCATCTTCTTGAAGAATTCAACACTTCTGTCATTAACGCCTCTGTCTTTATTGCCCATCCAGTAAATACCATTATTGATAGCATCCATACGAATACCATCAAAATGATAAGCATCAAGCCAGAATGCAGCGCAGGAAAGCAGGAAGCTTTGCACTTCACCTCTTGAAACGTTGAAATTATATGTACCCCATTCACTCTGATTGACATCTGAAGGCGGATACTCGTAAAGATGAGTGCCGTCGAACTTTGCAAGACTGTAGTTATCACGTACAAAATGAACAAAAGCAAAGTCTATGATAACACCTATCCCTGCTTTATGACAACGATTAACAAAAGTCATAAGCTGCTCAGGCGTGCCGTATCTTGATGTTGTGCTGTAGTACTGTGCTGTCTGATATCCCCATGAACCGTCGAACGGAAATTCTGCAAGCGGGAGTATCTCAATATGAGTGAAATTATTTTCCTTTACGTATTTAATAAGATCGTCTGCAATTTCATCATATCTGAACCACTGCGCACCGCCGTCAGCTTCGCTCTTGTCTTTAGGCTTTTTCCAGGAGCCCATATGCATTTCATAAATATTAAGAGGTTTATCGTAGCATTTTGTCCTGCTCTTCATCCATTTCTGATCAGAAAAGAATTTATCAGGATCTATCCTTGTGATTATTGATGCTGTGTCGGGTCTTAATTCGCTGTGAAAAGCATACGGATCTGCTTTATCAACAACTCCGCCTCCCTGCTGATATACTCTGAATTTATACAGCTGACCGACACGGGCATCCTTTACAAACAATTCATAAACACCGTTATTTTGCCTGTTCATAGGATGATAACCGCCGTTCCAGCCGTTAAAATCACCCACGACGTCAACACCATGAGCAGAAGGAGCATAAACACGGAACATAATGCCGTCATCACTTTCAGAGGTCGGATGGGCTCCGAAATACTCATAAGAATTGGTACTGATACCCTGATAGTATTCATCCATTGTAAAAGCTGACATTTGATCATCTCCAGTCTTAATGTTTTCCTGGTTTAATTGTAAAATAGGAATATTTTATTGTCATTAGACATTTAAAGCAGTTTGTATATAGGATCTATCTAAGTGAATTATAGATCGATAATGCTCGCATAACATTCCCTTTCGCTTGGATCTGTCCGGTAGTAAAAGCGAAAACAGGATCTAAAGAATTGTTGATTATCTTTTCAAATGTCTCGATCTTCAAAGATATTGTAACATCAGCCATACTCCTGTTTTCAGGAACAATGACCTTCATACCGTCTTTATAGGAAAGAAAAACATATCCGCCGCACTGATCAACAAAATGAACAAGGCACGTAAAATCATTGTTTACGGAAGAAAAATCTGTATGAGAAAACTTATCCTTTACAATCGTATAGCACTCTTTAAAGTCCATAAGCGAGCATCCTTTTATAATTCAGATTATTTACCAGTAAATTATATCATATTATTATTATGAGTTTTTTCTTATAAGGCATTATGATGCGAATTATTTGTAATAATATACATTATTTTATTCATAAGCTTGAGTAAACAGGGCAATTATAAACAATGAAAACAGTTAGCCCGACGATGCTTTAAATAAAATCAGTGCGCCTTCCTTGCGGTGCAATTATTTATAGTATTGTATAATAGCCATGTAGCGCCGAAAGGCACAGTCGAACGGATAGGACAATAATAATGCGGGTCGACAGCCCTCACTAAAATAACTAATAAATGATTTCAGCTGCCGCAAAATAATAGTTTTGCGGCAGCTGAAGAATAGTATTCAATTCAAAGAATCAAAACCTGAAAACCATATAGCTTTCTGCGGCTACAGATCACTTCATCTTGTGTCCTCTTTCAACATAAGAGGTATGCAGATACTTATGAGCCTTCTCCTTGCCGGGAGCCTCGAAGAATTCGTCATAAACCATCTTACAAACAGGGCTGTCATCACTGTATCTGAATTCGCTGTTCTTATCCTGATCGTAGAGAGCCTTACTGCGCAGAGCCTTATAATCAACATAATTTCTTACACTGTCGCTCTGGAGAGGCTGACCGCCGCCGTTGATACAACCGCCGGGACAAGCCATGATCTCGACCATCTGATAATCAGCTTCACCCTTCTTGATCTTCTCAAGGATCTTTCTTGCATTACCAAGACCTGAGGTAACAGCAACCTTTACGGTAACGCCTGCTACTTCGTAAGTAACCTCACGGATAGCCTCGGGACCTCTGACCTCTTCAAAATCGACCTTCTTGAAGTTGCCGTCAAGAGTTCTTGCTGCAGTTCTGAGAGCAGCCTCAAGAACACCGCCTGTTGCGCCGAAGATAACGCCGCCGCCGGATGCCTTGTCGAACGGGAGATCATAATCCTCGTCCTGAAGATCAGCAAAGTCGATATGAGCGCGCTTTATCATTCTGCCGAGCTCTCTTGTGGTAAGAGCCACATCAACATCATCATAATCACCATCACCGCTGCGGAGCTGAGGACGTGTGCACTCAAACTTCTTTGCGGTACAAGGAATAACTGATACAACGAACATCTTGTTGGGATCAATGCCCATCTTCTGAGCATAGTAGCCCTTGAGAACAGCACCGAACATTGCCTGAGGTGATTTACAGGTCGAAAGGTTCGGGATGAATTCAGGATAATAATGCTCAACAAACTTTACCCAGCCGGGACAGCATGATGTGAACATCGGGAGAGTACCGCCGGTGGTGATCCTCTGGATAAGCTCGTTTGCCTCTTCCATGATGGTAAGGTCAGCTGTGAAATCCATGTTATATGCCTTTACGCCTTCGCCGAGACGACGGATAGCAGCAGGCATCTTACCCTCAACATTTGTGCCGATAGGCAGATCGAAGCATTCACCGAGAGTAGCTTTGATAGAAGGAGCTGTGAAGAACATAACTGTCTTCTCAGGATCATTGATAGCATCCCATACTCTGTCCTCATCGCTCTTTTCTGTAAGAGCACCAACAGGACAGCTTACGATACACTGACCGCATCCAACGCAGGGTGATTCATCAAGGCTCTTGTCGAACGGGCTGCCGACATGTACCTGATAGCCTCTTCTGATAGCACCGATAACTGAAACAGTCTGCACGTTCTTACAAGCAGCAACACAACGCATGCAGTTTACACATTTGTTGTTGTTGCGAACGATATACGGAGACTGTTCATCGATCTCATAGACAGCATCCTCAGATGCAAACATATCTTCATCACAGCCATATTCAAGAGCAAGCTTCTGAAGCTCACAGTTATTGCTGCGTACACAAGAAAGACACTTTTTCTGGTGAGTTGAAAGAAGAAGTTCTATCGTAGTCTTTCTGGATTTAATTACAGCAGGTGTATTTGTAAATACCTGCATACCTTCCTCTGCAGGATAAACACAAGCAGCCAGAAGACCTCTCATGGGTCTGTCGTTTTTATCCTTGGCTTCTACCATACATACACGGCAGGCGCCGATGCAGTTGATATCCTTGAGGTAGCACAGTGTGGGGATCTCTATATTAGCAGCCTTTGCAGCCTGGAGAATCGTATAGCCCTTCGGTACTTCAACAGGGATATTATTTATTTTCAGATTAACTGTTTCCATGAATTATCCCCTCCTTATTTAGTAATGATAGCGCCGAACTTACAGTTGCTCATGCAGACGCCGCACTTGATACACTTTGAAGAATCAATAACGTGAGGCTGCTTGACTGTTCCTGTAATAGCCTTGACAGGACAGTTCCTTGCACAAAGAGTACAGCCCTTACATTTGTCGGCAACGATCTCGTATCTGATAAGAGACTTACATACGCCTGCAGGACAGGTCTTATCCTGGATATGAGCGATATATTCGTCCTTGAAGAACTTCATTGTAGAGAGGATCGGGTTCGGAGCTGTCTGACCAAGAGCGCAGAGTGAAGACTTCTGCATGTGCTTTGCAAGCTCATCGATCTTCTCAAGGTCTTCCATCTCGCCCTGACCCTTGGTGATCTTATCAAGGTACTGGAGGAGTTTTCTTGTACCTACGCGGCAGGGAGTACACTTACCGCAGCTCTCATCAACTGTAAACTCAAGGTAGAACTTTGCAATATCAACCATACAGGTATCTTCATCAAGGATGATCATACCTCCGGAGCCCATCATTGAACCGATAGCAATAAGTCCGTCGTAGTCGATAGGTGTATCTATATGCTCAGCAGGGATGCATCCGCCGGAAGGACCGCCGGTCTGTGCTGCCTTGAACTTCTTGCCGTTCGGGATTCCGCCGCCGATCTCTTCAATGATCTCACGGAGAGTTGTACCCATCGGGATCTCAACAAGACCAACATTGGTGATCTTACCGCCGAGAGCGAATACCTTAGTACCTCTGCTCTTCTCTGTACCGATAGATGAATACCACTTTGCGCCCTTATAAATTATCTGAGCGATATTGGCATATGTTTCAACGTTATTGAGTACTGTGGGCTTGCCGAAAAGACCCTTGACTGCCGGGAACGGCGGACGAGGACGAGGCTCACCTCTGTTGCCTTCAATAGAAGTCATAAGGGCTGTTTCTTCGCCGCACACAAATGCGCCTGCACCGAGTCTGATCTCCATATCAAAGCTGAAGCCTGTACCAAAGATGTTATCTCCGAGGAAACCATAATCTCTTGCCTGCTTGATCGCGATCTCAAGTCTCTGAACAGCGATCGGGTATTCAGCACGAACATATACAAAGCCTCTTGTAGCTCCGATAGCATAAGCTGCAATAGCCATAGCTTCGATGATACACTGAGGATCGCCTTCAAGTATAGATCTGTCCATGAATGCGCCGGGGTCGCCCTCATCGGCGTTACAAGCAACATACTTGATCGGACCTTCTGAGCCCTTCGCAAACTTCCACTTGAGACCTGTGGGGAATCCGCCGCCGCCTCTGCCGCGAAGACCGGAATCAAGGACTTCCTGGATGACCTCATCGGGAGTCATTGAGGTAAGAGCCTTATAGAGACCCTGATAACCATCAAGAGCTATGTATTCTTTGATATTTTCAGGATCAATAACGCCGCAGTTTCTGAGAGCGATTCTCATCTGCTTCTTATAGAAGTTTGTTTCAGAAAGCGAGATGATAGAACCGTCTTCGTGTACTGTTTCTTTGTAAAGAAGATCCTTAACAACATTGCCTTCCTTAAGGTGTTCCTTAACTATTCTTTCTACTCCTTCAGGAGTTGCCTGAGAATAGAAAACACCTTCGGGATATACGATCATGATCGGGCCGAGAGAACAAAGACCGAAGCAGCCTGTTCTGACGACGAGGATCTCATTCTCAAGTCCGTTATCCTTGAGAGCCTTATCAAGAGCAGCAAGAACCTTCTTGCTGCCTGAAGAGGTACAGCCTGTACCGCCGCATACAAGAACCTGCTTGCGATAGCCGGTATGCTTAGCCATCTCCTCAGCCTGCTCAGCAACGACCTTTCTGACCATTACAAGCTCTTCATTTTCTTTTTTGATCTTATTAAGTTCTTCAATAGTCATTACTGCTTGCCCCCTTCCTCATTGATATACTTGTCAAGAATTGCTCCGACTTCTTTCGGGGTAAGCTTACCATAAACTTCTTCACCGATCATCATTACAGGAGCAAGACCGCATGCTCCTACGCAACGGCATGAATCAATGGAGAACAGACCGTCAGGAGTGCATTCACCGCTCTTGATCCCGAGCTTGTTTTCAACCTCTGCAAGAATCTTGTCCGACCCCTTAACATAGCATGCCGTACCGAGACAGACACTGATCTGATACTTGCCCTTAGGTGTGAGGCTGAAACGAGAATAGAATGTTGCTACGCCGTATACTTCACTGAGAGAAACTCCGAGACCATCAGCAACCATCTGCTGAACCTCGATCGGAAGATAACCATATATCTCCTGAGCTTCATGAAGTACAGGCAAAAGTGCTCCGGGAATCTCTTTGTTCTGTTCAATAACAGCCATAAGCTTTTCTTCCTGAGCCTTTGTCCCCTTGAAAGACAGGGAATTTTCTGCCATAGGATATTCCTCCCATCATGTATTATATTTCAACATATGAAACTATGTCTATTATACAGCAAATACCTCTTAATTACAAGGATTTTATATAAATTTTTTATGGAAAAATCATCAATAAATATAATGATTAAATATATTGAACCCCAATATTTGTATATTTTATAATTATAATGTCGGATATAACATAAAACTAATCAGAAGATAAAAAGCCCTGCCAGTAAGGAAAATGGACTGATAAATTTTTTGTGCGCCTACCCTGCGGCGCACTTTTTATAGTATTTTTTTAGGGGTGCCAGACGCTTCGCGCTTGGCACCCCTGAAAAAACAATTTTTAGCAACCATTACGAAAACTCTTCTCTGCACTCTCCCGGCGCATTCCAGGGAAACAATGCAGAAATGCCCTTTTCGTTTATAGGATTTGACATGTTTATCAGGCAGTAGCACAGATATCTGTCAACTTCCAGTCCGCAAAGCCTGGCAGATTCGACAAGACTGTAAACAGCCTGAACTCTTTTGAAATCATCGCCCGTAGGAACAAGCTTTCTTCCAAAAAGACCTATAAATGAAAGTAAACTGGTTTTCGCGCAAACATTGTCGATCGTAATACTTCCGTCTGAAACAAACCTCATCAGCTCTTCTTTATGGTCAAAAAGATATACAGCGGAATCAGGAAGTGGTCCCTTGTTTTTTCTGCTTTCTTCAATATCGTTTTCAACCTTTCCCAAGGTGGTCAGTATTTCTTCAATTAGCGGAACGGAGTTTCTTTTTCTTACCTCTTCCCTGATATCATTATCAAAGTCCTTTACGCTTTCTTCGATCCTGTAAAGGTTCTGGATATGCTTTAAACATTTGCCTGACGGAGCATCCTCTTTTACCGTAGAAGGAAGATAATCATTTGCCTCATTCAGCATCATTTCAAGAGAAGCCCAGCTTCCTGCCATCTTAACACTTCTTCGCAGTTTATTATACGAAGAAAACTTGTCGCAAACAACTGTTCCCTTGAAATTACTGAGAAATGCTGCTGAATGACAGCTTTCATTACTGTTGCAGATCTCATACAACACCATGGGCTTTTTGCACTTTTCATCCGTCTGATAGACCCATAGATATTTAGCCCCGTCTCTGTCAGGGAAAGCCTTGAGGTCATACTGCCGGAGTATAACATTATCGCAGTAGAGTATCTGGCTTTTTTGTATTTCTCTGCACAAAGCATCATAAATCGGCACTAACCATTTATCTATCGCTTCCTTAGCCCATTTCGCAAGAGTATAGTACGAAATATCTACTCCGAAGGAGCGATACATGATAGACTGGGTAAGAAACGAAATGTCGCGGTTATACTTTCTGTCGATTATCATTGACAGAAACTCAGCTGTAACAAAGCTGTCGCTGATAACAGGATTCTTTCTTAGAATAGAGTAAAACAGATTCGGTTTTGTATAACCGCAGGTCTCACATTTGAAAGCGTAAAAAACATCATCTTGGATAGATATCCTGTTTTCCTGATAGACAAGCAGAGTCCTTGTTATCGGATCATACGCTTTGGTTCTGACAAGACAATTAGGACAAATGGGATCCCATCTTTTATCAGTCATTTTATTGCAGACATATGCAACATTATCGTCGGAATAGCAATTCATAATATGCTCATCCCTGACAGTCGCCGCAAGCAGCTCAAATTCCTCTTTTGTATCAAGATCCGCAACATATTCCGAATCGGTCAGTCTCACCTGCTCCGTTTCAAGCAGCTCGATCTCGTTCATGATCTTATCGAACTTCTCACCCAGAATGAGCCGCTTTCTTTCTTCTTCGCTGTCAAGTATTGCCGATAGTTTTGAGATCAATGCATCTTTTTCCTTGATGTCCTCAAGCAGATTACCGCATTTTGTCCGGTACATTTCAAGAAGCTGTGAATGTCTTTCAAGACGCTTGTAGTTTCTTCGCAGCACCGTCATTGTCGGGCTGTTAGGCTTTTCAACTTCCATATTTTATTTGGTTCTGCCGATATCTTTACGATAATGGGCACCCTCAAAACCGATTTTTTCAACGGCAGCATAAGCCTTCTCAAGAGCCTCGTCAAGAGTTTTGCCGCCGGCGGTAATACCAAGTACTCTTCCTCCGTTTGTGAGGAACTTTCCATCCTCAAGCTTTGTTCCGGCATGGTAAACGGTAGCACCATCTACCTGGCCGTTTTCATCAAGTCCGGTTATTTCTACTCCCTTTTTATATGCAAGAGGATATCCGCCGGATGCCATTACTACACAGGCAGTAGATTCATTCGACCACTCGATATTGACCTGTGAAAGCTTTGAATCGATAACTGCTTCGATTATATCAACAAGATCTGTTTTAAGTCTCGGAAGAACGACCTGTGTTTCAGGGTCTCCGAAGCGGGCATTGTACTCAATGACCTTCGGACCGTCAGGTGTTATCATAAGACCGAAATACAAGCATCCCTTGAACGTTCTGTTTTCGCTGTTCATAGCAGAAACAGTAGGTTCAAAAATCGTCTTCATGCAGATATCAGCTATCTCGTCAGTATAGTAAGGATTAGGGCTGATCGTACCCATTCCGCCGGTGTTAAGTCCCTCATCATTATCATAGGCTCTTTTGTGGTCTTTTGAAGAAACCATCGGTTTGAGAACAATACCGTCGGTGAAAGCAAGAACGGAAACCTCAGGGCCTGTAAGAAATTCCTCAACAACTACATTGTTTCCTGAAGCACCGAATTTTTTGTCCTCCATTATCTCCTTAACAGCCGCTCTGGCTTCTTCGGGATCCTTAGCAATAATAACGCCCTTGCCAAGTGCAAGGCCATCAGCTTTGATAACTACCGGATACTTATTTCTTCCTTCAATATACTCTATGGCCTTTGCCGGATCATCAAATGTTTCATAATCGGCAGTGGGGATATTGTATTTTTTCATCAGGTTCTTTGAAAAGACCTTGCTGCTTTCTATAACTGCAGCATTTGCATGAGGTCCGAAAGCGCGGATATCATTAGCCATAAGTGTATCGACCATACCATCGGCAAGAGGATCGTCAGGCGCAACAAAAACGAGGTCGATCTCTTTTTCCTTTGCGAATCTGACCATACCTTCTTTATCCATAGCTGAGATATCAACACATTCAGCATCGCAGGAGATGCCGCCGTTTCCGGGAGCCGCATATATCTTGTCAACATGAGGGCTTTCCTTAAGCTTTCGTATGATAGCGTGTTCACGTCCGCCGCTGCCAATTACAAGTATTTTCATAATGCACCTCCGGTATCAATGGTGGAACAGACGTATGCCCGTAAATGCCATCGTCATTCCGTACTTGTTGCATGTATCGATAACATTGTCGTCACGAATGGAGCCGCCGGGCTGAGCAATATACTGAACACCGCTGCGCTTTGCACGCTCGATATTATCACCAAACGGGAAGAAAGCGTCTGAACCGAGAGACACACCGCTGAAGGTCGAAAGCCACTGCTTCTTTTCTTCTCTTGTGAGAGGCTCAGGCTTTCTTGTAAAGAACTGCTCCCATATACCGTCTGCGAGAACATCCTCGTAATCATCCGAAATATAAACATCGATCGTATTATCCCTGTCTGGTCTGCGTATATCCTCTCTGAAAGGCAGCGAAAGAACCTTCGGGCACTGACGCAGATACCAGATATCAGCCTTATTACCTGCAAGTCTTGTGCAGTGGATCCTTGACTGCTGACCGGCGCCTACGCCTATAGCCTGACCATCCTTTGCATAACAAACGGAATTGGACTGAGTATATTTCAGAGTGATAAGAGATATTATAAGATCGCGCTTTGCCTCTTCTGTAAGCTCTTTGTTCTCTGTAACAATATTTTTGAGCATTTCCTCATCGATCTTCAGGTCATTTCTTCCCTGTTCAAATGTAATGCCGAAAACCTGCTTGCGTTCAATTGCTGCAGGAACATATGAGGTGTCCATCTTTACAACATTATATGTACCCTTGCGCTTGGATCTCAGTATCTCAAGGGCTTCATCCGTATAATCGGGAGCAATGATACCGTCGGAAACTTCTCTTTTAAGAAGAAGAGCCGTTGCCTTGTCACAGGTATCAGAAAGTGCTACCCAGTCACCGTAAGAAGACATTCTGTCGGCGCCTCTTGCCTTTGCATATGCGGATGCGATAGGAGAAAGCTCAAGATCGTCAACGAAATAGATCTTTTTAAGAGTATCTGAAAGCTCAGTTGCAACAGCAGCGCCTGCGGGGCTGACATGCTTGAAGGAAGCAGCCGCCGGAAGACCTGTAGCAGCCTTCAGCTCTGTAACAAGCTGCCAGCTGTTGAAAGCATCAAGAAAATTGATATATCCCGGTTTTCCGTTGAGAACGGTAACAGGAAGCTCTGTTCCATCCTGCATGTATATTCTGGACGGCTTCTGATTCGGGTTACATCCGTATTTGAGTTCAAGTTCGTTCATGGTTTTTTCCCCTTTCGATCACTTGTTTTTATTGACTATCCTGTCCTCATATTCACCTGTTGCAAGGTCTGTGAACCTTGTATAAAGTGAGACCTTATTATCATCATTGAGAGCGTTCCATACATTTGCAGTAAACTCATCTATATTGCCTTCAATATTGACAAGAGTAGGTTCACCCTCAAATGAAGGGATCGGATTACCGTCACATTTGTATGTATGGATAAAATGTCCCTCACCTGCAACCGGCTGAGCATATTCATAGAAGAATCTGAGAGCTGACTCTTCCCTGCCCTCATTGCTTTTCAGTATGGACATTTTGTATGAAAAACTTCCGTCGGCAAAATCAAGTATGCCTGAGATCCTGGGAGTGAAATTAGGCGGATCCGGTTCAAACGTTCTTGTCCTGAGTGCCTCTTCAAAGGTTTTGCCTTCAAGTATAAAATCTCTTACTGTATCAGTCTGGTCACCGTTGGTAACAACAGTACAATTATCAAGAGTGCGAACAGGCGCATATATGATCAGAGAAGGATCAACAAGCTGTGAAGGATCGAAGGCCTCCGTTTTAAGATCCTTGCCTTCTGCTTTAAAAATCCTGTTTCTGCTGTTTGTGCTTCTTCCCATAATGAAATAGCCGATAACAGCCTTTTTCCCGTCAGAGCTTTTGCCGATAATGATACCTCTGCCCGGATATGTTGTAGAAGATATCTCCTTTACAAGATCTGTCATAAAAACAACTCCTTATCAGTTTTTTATAATAACGATATTATCCTTTACTTCGAGTCTGTCCTCACAGAAGAGAGCAACGGCCTGAGGAAGAATCTTCCATTCCGCTTGTTCCATGACCCTTTTCTGAAGTATTTCAGGAGTATCGCCGTTTTGGACTTCAACAGCTTTCTGAAGTATAATGGGACCTCCGTCGCATACCTCGGTTACAAAATGGACAGTGGCACCGGTCAGCTTAACGCCCTTTTTAAGTGCTTCCTCATGTACCCTGAGACCATAATAGCCTTTACCGCAGAAGCTGGGGATAAGAGCCGGATGAACATTCATCATCTTAAACGGATATGCCCTGACAACAAGCTCATCAAGTATAGTCATAAAGCCTGCATAAACAACAAGATCAGCCTTCTCTTCATCAAGAGCACCGAGGATAGCCTTGCTATACTCAACAACATCCCCGAAGTCCTTTCTTGCAATGACTCTGGAAGGGATGCCATGCTTTTTTGCTCTTTCAAGGGCATATACGCCCGGCTTCGACGAAATAACACATGTTATCCGACCGCCTTCAAATTCTCCTCTTTCCTGAGCATCAATAAGTGCCTGAAGGTTGGTACCGCCGCCCGAAACGAGAACAACTATATTTTTCAATCAGCTCATCCTTTCGGTTCAGTATTCTATTATTACTCCCTCATCGCTCTCAACAAGCTCACCGAGAATATATGCCTGTTCTCCTGCAGCGTTAAGTACCTCAACAGCCTTCTGAGCATCAGCTCTGTCAACAACAACTGCCATACCAACGCCCATATTATATGTATTGAACATATCTCTTTCCGGAACATTTCCTTCCTTTGCGATAAGATCAAAGATCGGAAGGACCTGAACATCACTTCTCTTTATCTTTGCGGAAATACCATCAGGAAGGCTTCTGGGAATATTTTCATAGAAACCGCCGCCGGTAATATGTGAAATAGACTTGACCTTAACTTCATCAAGAAGCTTAAGGATAGCCTTTACATATATTCTTGTAGGTGTAAGAAGTGTCTCACCGAGTGTTGCGCCAAGCTCGTCATAGTATTTGCCGAGGCTTTCCTTATTCATGTCAAATACCTTCCTGACGAGTGAAAAACCGTTTGAATGAACGCCGCTTGATTTTATAGCGATAATAACATCTCCGGGCTTCTGTGTATCGGGATCAAGTATCTTTGCTTTATCGACAACACCGACCGAAAAGCCTGCAAGGTCATATTCATCCTCAGGCATCATTCCCGGATGCTCGGCAGTCTCACCGCCGATAAGAGCACAGCCGCTCTGAACACAGCCTTCTGCTACACCGGAAACGATCTCTGCGACCTTTTCGGGATAGTTTTTTCCTATCGCGATATAATCAAGGAAAAACTGAGGCTTTGCACCGCAGCATATTATATCATTCACGCACATTGCAACGCAGTCGATACCGATAGTATCATGCTTATCAAGAAGCATCGCAATTTTCAGCTTTGTGCCGACCCCGTCCGTACCTGAAACGAGAACAGGATGCTCCATACCTGTTGTGTCTATCTCAAACAGACCGCCAAAACCGCCGATACCTGAAAGCACACCGTTTGTAAATGTTCTGGCAACATGCTCCTTCATAAGCTCAACCGATCTGTAGCCTGCGGTTACATCAACACCAGCAGCCTTATAACTGTCACTATAGCTTTTCATTTTTATTCCTCCATGTCGGCATAGCCGTTAGTATTGTATTTTTTCCGAATACTTATCCTTTCTTGAGGTATCAGATACATCAAGGGGATAATTTCCTGTAAAGCAGGCATCACAAAAATCAAGTTTGCATCCGGCAGCAATTTTTCTGAGACTATCAACAGACAGGAAACCGAGAGTATCGGCTCCGATATACTTACATATCTCCTCCGAAGTCATTCTTGAAGCGATAAGGTTTTCCTTAGGAGTAGTATCGCTTGTGAGATAACACGGATTAATAAACATAGGAGATGCTATCCTCATATGCACCTCTCTTGCCCCTGCTCTTCTGAGAAGATCAACTATATGTCTGCTGGTTTTTCCCTTTAGTATAGAGTCATCAATTACGATCACCCTTTTGCCTTCAACGCTGTGCTTAAGAGCATTCAGCTTTATCCTCATCAGATATTCTTCGTTATTCTTACGGTCGTTGAAAGCCCTGCCGATATATTTGTTCTTTATCAGACCTGTTGCGTAGCGTATCCCGGAAACATTGGAATATCCTATTGCAGACTCAATACCGCAATCCGGTACGCCGCAAACAATATCTGCATCTACAGGATGCTGCTGAGCAAGAAGCTCGCCCGCTCTTTGTCTTGCTTTCGCTACAGATACACCGTCAATAACGCTGTCCGGTCTGGAAAAATAAACATACTCAAACATACAAAGAGCAGTTCTTTCTCCCTTGATAACTTTTGTGCTATGTATGCCTTCATCATCAATTACAATCATCTCACCGGGTTCAACATCTCTGATAAAAACTCCGCCGAGACTGTCAAATACACAGGACTCGGAAGTAAGAACAAAGCTTTTACCGATCCTGCCAAGGCAAAGAGGTCTGATACCCATCGGATCACGCACTCCGATAAGCTTGCTCGGAGACATTATCGCAAGAGCATATGCACCTTTGAGCTTTTTTACGGCCTTTTCAACAGCTTCCTCGATAGTTGAGGAATTTATCCTCTCTCTTGCGATTATGTATGCAATTATTTCAGTATCTCCGTTTGACTGAAAAATAGCAGCTCCCTGATTGAGTTCATCACGGAGAACATGATAGTTTGTCAGCGCACCATTCATACAGATAGCGAGCTGACCCTTGATATATCGCATAACTAGCGGCGCAAGATTCTCATGTTCTACTGCTTCACCTGAGGAATACTTAACATGTCCAAGAGCGATTTTACCGTTTCCAAGTCTTATCAGCTCTTTTTCAGGCAACGCTTCGGGTATCATACCGAAATCCTTGTAGTGAATCATACTGCCGTTTTTATTGACAGCAATACCAGCACCTATCTGTCCTCTGTGCTGTATCGTATACAGCGCAAGATATGTTTCCTCAACAATATCCATGTCTTCGTCATTCTTATATATTCCGAAAACACCGCATTCATCATGTAATTCAGACATGCAAATACTCCTTATTATTTGATAAGTTCATTAACTTTATCCTGAATAGCTTTGTCTTTAGCAGCTACTCCTTCACGCATTGCAGCCTTTTCATTCTGAAGCTTTTGCGCAAGCTCATCGTCAGAAAGAGCAAGTATCTGAACAGCAAGTATAGCTGCATTATCAGCGCCGTCAATGGCGACTGTTGCGACCGGGATACCCTTTGGCATCTGTACTGTAGCAAGAAGTGCGTCAAGTCCGTCGAGAGTTGAAGATTTGATCGGAATACCGATGACCGGTATAGTAGTATGTGCAGCAAGCACACCTGCAAGATGAGCAGCTTTACCGGCAGCAGCAATAATTACTCCAAAACCTTTTTCTCTGGCACTTTCAGAAAACTCAGCAGCCTCCTCCGGAGTACGATGCGCCGACATTACATGCACCTCAAACGGTACACCGTAAGCATTAAGTGTTTTGACAGCACCTGAAACAGTGGGAAAATCGCTATCGCTGCCCATGATGACGGCTACCTTTTTCTTATCTGTCATGTTTTTCTCTCCCGTTTTCATATTTTGGAAAATGAAAAAACTTTCCGTATATCATTTTATCCTATATTAGTAAAAAAAGCAAGGCATATACAATAAAAAAGTTGTGTTGCCCGATCGTGCCTTCGGCGCAACCGGGCTGCTAAAAATTTGTTTTTTCAGATGTGCCAGGCGCTTCGCGCCTGGCACATCTGAAAAAACAAAATAATATAGCCAGATCGCACCTAAGGTGCGGTCTTGCGTAACGTTTATGCATTGGTTTTTCGGAATAATCCAGACGATAACGGATAAAGTGATCGTATAGGCGAAATTCTGCCGATACGACCACTTATAGTTATAAGGTATTAATGCTGACAGGTGTCATCACTCAACGCTCGGAGCATTTGCTTCAAGCGCTTCTCTTGCTCTTTTTCTGAGATCGCTTTTTGCATCAGCAACAGGTGAAATATCAGGGATATCTACCTTCGTGCTCTTTACGGGAGCTGTTGCTGTTTTGTCCATTTCGCCTTCAACAACAACTTCCTTCAGCGATGTTGCAAGACTTGCCATTGACTGTATCTCAGACGGAATAATGATCTTGGTAGCTCTGCCGTCTGCAACCTTGGCGAATGTCTCAAGGCTCTTGAGAGCAATTACTCTGTCTGTGGGAGCAGCTTCGTTCAACATACGAAGAGCGTCTGCATAAGCCTTCTGTACTGCAAGGATAGCCTCGGCTTCACCCTGTGCTTCTCTTATCTTTGTTTCACGGATAGCGTCTGCACGAAGAATAGCGGCTTCCTTATGACCTTCTGCTACAAGGATCTGGCTCGTCTTTTCGCCTTCAGCATCAAGGATCCTTGCACGGCGCTCACGCTCAGCTTTCATCTGCTTCTCCATGGCAGCCTGGATCTCTCTCGGAGGAAGAATATTCTTCAGCTCAACTCTCTTGACCTTGATACCCCACGGATCAGTTGCATCATCAAGGATCTCACGGATACGGGAGTTGATATTGTCTCTTGATGTGAGTGTATTATCAAGTTCAAGCTCACCGATAATATTACGGAGAGTTGTTGCGCAAAGTGTTTCAATAGCCATTATCGGATTCTCTACACCGTAGGTGTAAAGCTTAGGGTCGGTGATCTGATAATACACAACTGTATCTATCTTCATAGATACGTTATCTCTTGTGATAACAGACTGTGGGTCAAAATCTACGACCTGTTCCTTGAGGGAGACCTTGCGTGCAACCCTGTCCATAAACGGAACCTTGACATGTATACCATTGCCCCATATAGTGTAGAACGTACCAAAGCGCTCTATTACATATGCATTTGACTGCGGGACAACATTGATATTTTTAATGATTACAAGCAGAATAATAACACCAACGATGATCAATGCTACAATTGCGGGAATCGGCATAATAAATTACCTCTCTTTCAGTTAAACGGGCGTAACAATAAGCTTTACGCCTTCGATCCTTTCGACCCGGACAGAGCTTCCTATCTCAGGCACGGACATATCAGCAGTTTTAGCCGACCAGTCTTCGCCTGACAGACGAACTCTGAACACACCTTCGGATGCATCAACTATCTTGGTGACCTTACCGGTTTTACCGATATTCATATCGGCGTTTGTAGGCGTGTTTTTGATGTTTTTTGTCAGCTTTCTCACCAGCGGACGAGTAAGCGCCAATGAACCGAATGTTACAGCAAAGAAGATGATGACCTGCACAAAAATATCCGCTCCGAAAAGATATGCGATCAGCGCGGCAACTCCTCCCAATGCAGCCCATATGGAAATAAGCTGAACAGATGTTGCTATCTCGGCAGCCATTGCGATCACGATTACTCCCAACCAGATGCCCAACATGTTAATACACCTCCTATCAGCGATATTTATCGCTTGACATAATTTTAACATAGTCCGCTATAAAAATCAACAAATTTCGATATGAAGTTATCCGATTTTACAAATCCGAAATAATTTGGAAATCATTCAGACAAAATTATCTCTTTTTCTTATTTTTTCCATGTTTTTCCTGGTTTTTCTTCTCCGACTCACGCATACTGTCATATTTTTCAAAGGAAAAACCGTATTTTATTTCTTCCTCGCTCAGCTTCCTGCCCGACCTTGTTTCAGTTTTGGTTTCCCTGATGTGCTTTGCCGCAGGATCCTTCATATTTCGCGGATGTATAAGGCATTTTTTATCATACCCGATAAGATCGGTCCTGTGTGCAAGCTCAAGAGCCTCATGCACAAGCTCATAGTTATTAGGATTCTTATATTGGATGAGCGCTCTCTGCATCGCCTTGGCATGAGGATTATGCTCAACAAATACCGGTTCCATTGTACGCGGATCTACGCCGGTGTAATACATACAGGTCGATATCGTTGACGGCGTCGGATAAAAATCCTGAACCTGCTCAGGACTCAGGTGATGATCCCTGAGATATTCTGCAAGCTCTATCGCCTCTTTCAATGTAGAACCCGGATGAGACGACATCAGATACGGTACAAGATACTGTGGTTTTCCGAGCTTTTTGTTTATTGCCGCATACTTTTTGCAGAAAGAATTATATACGCTGTTTTCCGGCTTTCCAAGCAAACGAAGAACAGAATCCGAAATATGCTCCGGAGCAACTTTCAGTTGTCCGCTGATATGATGCTCGCACATTTCGCGGAAGAATGTTTCGTCAGGATCCGCCATAACATAGTCGAATCTTATTCCCGAACGGATAAACACTTTTTTTACACCATCAAGACTTCTCAGCTTTCTGAGGAGAGAAAGATAATCGGTGTGATCCACCTGAAGATTGGGACAAGGCTTCGGAAAAAGGCATTGTCTGTTCGGACAAACTCCCTTTGTCAACTGCTTTTTACAAGCCGGCTGACGAAAATTAGCCGTCGGACCGCCGACATCATGGATATAACCCTTGAATTCAGGATCCTTTATTATTATCTTAGCCTCATTAATTATTGATTCATGACTTCTCACCTGAATGATCCTTCCCTGATGGAAGGTCAGCGCACAAAAGCTGCAGCCTCCGAAACAGCCGCGGTTGCTTATCAGGCTGAATTTGACTTCTTTTATTGCGTCAACTCCGCCAAGCTTTTCATAACTCGGATGATAATTTCTCATATACGGCAAAGCATATACTTTGTCCATTTCCTCTGTCGTAAGCGGAAGAGACATCGGGTTCTGAACAACATACAAACCGTTATCATACGGTTCAACAAGGCATTTGCCGGAAAAAGCATCTGTATTGCAGTATTGTGTATAAAAGCTTCGTGCATAATTCAGCTTATCGCTGCAAAGCTCCCGGTATGACGGAAGGGTGATATGCTCGCCCAATGCTTCGGTATCGTTTGTTTTAAAAACCGTACCTTTTATGAATGTTATCTCGGAAACAGGAATGCCGGCATCAAGAGCGGCGGCTATCTCAACGATCGATCTCTCACCCATCCCGTATGAAATAATATCTGCCTGAGAATCGAGCAAGACCGAACGCCGCAGCTTATCATCCCAGTAATCATAATGAGCCATCCTGCGCAGGCTAGCCTCTATACCGCCTATTATTATGGGCTTATCACGATATGTCATGCGTATCAGATTGCCATAAACGACAGTTGCATGGTCGGGTCTTTTGCCCATAACGCCGCCGGGGGTAAAAAAGTCCTTTGCCCTTCTCTTTTTGGAAACTGAATAGTGATTGACCATTGAATCCATATTTCCGGCTGATACAAGAAAAGCAAGTCTCGGCTCGCCAAGAATATTTATGCTGTTTTTATCCTTCCAGTCGGGCTGAGAAATGATACCCACACGATATCCCTCTGATTCGAGTATACGGCTGATTATGGCAGGACCAAATGACGGATGATCAACATATGCATCACCTATCACATACACAAAATCACACTGATCCCAACCGCGACGAACCATATCTTCCCGGCAGATCGGTAAAAAATCATTCATAAAAATGCCCCGATTCATTTATTGAGAAGTTTTTCTTCCCATTCCTTTTCTTTAAAACCTATAAGAACAGTATCATCATCTATGATCAGAGGACGCTTTACAAGCATACCGTCGGATGAAAGCAGTCCAAGCATTTCGTCCTGAGACATTGAAGGAAGCTTATCCTTAAGCTCCATCGAACGATAAAGCATACCACTCGTATTAAAAAACTTTTTAAGCGGAACCGAGCTTTTTTCATGCCAGTTCTGAAGCTCTTCAATGGTAGGGTTATCCTCCTTGATATGCCTGTCTGTATATTCTATTCCATGATCATCCAGCCAATTTTTAGCTTTTTTACAGGTAGTGCATTTGGGGTATTCGATAAATAACAGCATATAAAGCTCTCCTTTATTATTCTGAGTGTTTTATTTCTATGGTTTTATTATAACTGCCTGCGGTAAGAACACAGGCACAATTAACGCTTTCTGCACCTGCGCTATTAAGCAGAGTACAGCACCCTGACATTGTCATTCCTGATGTAACGATATCGTCAACAAGTATTATACTTTTCCCTTCAACCTTATGTTGATCGGGAATATAGAATCTCAGATCTTTATTGTTGAGTCTTTCTTCATATGAAAGGTCGTGCTGTATCCTGGCTCCGTTTTTTCTTCCCAGAAGGTTATCAAACGGAATATCAAGCTCATTCGACAACTCCCTGGCAAGAAGCTCAGCCTGATTAAAACCTCTTGCTTTCAGCCTGTCACGGCTCATGGGAGTACATGTTATCACATCTGCAGAAACATCCGAAAACTGAGCAGATACAGCATTTGCAAGTGCCTTGCCGAGACTTCGAGCGTTAAACTTCGCTCCCCTGAATTTCATATCAAGTAATGCTCTTCTGGCACTGTTATTTATATCATAATAAAAAGCCGCAGTACATATGACACCGCATGGAAGAAGAACAGAATGATGATAAGAGTAGAGATTCTTCCTGCACTCTGAACATTCAGTATCAGGAGGAGTAATGATCGTCTTACAGTACGGACATCTGTCCGGGAAAAAGACTGAAAGAATTCTTCTGATTACGCTTTCAGTGTTCATTAAGGTATTCATCAGCCATTTCTCTGGCTTCATACGCAAAAAGATCCGCTTTTCCGCAATTTCTGATATACCTGACAGTTCGTAAAAGCTCAGGGTGGGATTTTTCAAGCTTTTCAGCGATCGACTGAGCTATCTTATCATCATTCATACTATTACAGTCTATAACAGCTTCCCATTCTTCATACAAAGTCTTATCGGGTTCGTGGTCTTCAAACTGCATGTCAGAGAGGAGCGTGACAAGCTCCTCTTCTAAGGTATGATACAAGCATTGCTGTAAAAAGTAAAAGCATATCAGATAGTTTTTCATTATGCCCTCCGCACTGTAACATTTTTACCATTGTAGCATATATTTATTATCTTTACAATTAAAATATTTTAAATACCATCTGGAACTGTCGCTAAATAAGGATCCTGACGGCATCCCATTGAAACCAGCCATGTGCGCCCGTAGGAAGTGCCCTTGGGGTGCGCCTACCCTGCGGCGCACTTTTTTATAGTGTTTTTTCAGGGGTGCCAGGCGCTTCGCGCCTGGCACCCCTGAAAAAACAAATATTTAGCAGCCCGGTTGCTCCGAAAGGCATATTATTCCCCAATAAGCCCGTATTTTTTCTTTATCCTTTCAAGCTTTTTGATCACCGGAGCAGCAAGGAAATATAAAAACACGGCAGTCGAGATACCATGGATAAGATCAAGCGGCAGTCCGGATAAATAATATGCAGAAACATTCTGTGGGTTAAATTCAAGATGAGACATTATTATCGCAGCAGGATCCATTATTCCTCCGTAAATGATAACTGCAAATACAAAACCAATAACGGAGAACAGAATTTTAGATCTGCCGGTTTTATTACCTGAAAAAACAAATCCCGAAAGAAAACCTATAAGTCCCATAGCGGTCATCTGCCATGGGGTCCATGGTCCCTGACCAAATATCATATTTGATGCAAGCATTCCGACAGCACCAACAAGGAAACCGGACTGGCAGCCTAAAGCTGCCCCCGAAATAATAACGATCGCAGTAACTGGTTTGAATTCGGGAAACATATAGAACGCGGCTCTTCCGACAACACATAGTGCGCACATAACAGATATAACAACGAGCTCACGGGTTTTTATGGTATGCTTCTCAAATGCCGCAAAAAAAGGTATCATTATTTCTGCCATTATCAATAATGAAATAAACAAGTATTTTTCATCATTAAAGTAATAGATCCCTGCAAAAATAGTAAACGGGATGGCAAGTGCTGAAAACAGTAAAGACACAAACGATGCTTTCCCCATTCGTTTTACTTTAGAAATCTGTATTCTTTCTTGTTTTCCATGCTTTGACCTTTCAAAGAACAAGGCAAAAGCTGCAAATAGTATCGTAAATGCCGCTGCTATAATAAACCCAAGCGTCTGAACTGACACAGAAAGATATGCAGACAATGCAGCAAAGCTTAAAAACAGAAAAAACAGAACTGTCTGAGGAAAAACTATCCTTTCATTTTTCTTGAAATGATCTTTTTTCAGAACGGCGGATTCGTCAAAGAATTTCTTTAATCGCACATCAGGCTTTGTATTGTTATAATTCGAGTCGCTTCCCGAAAGTGCACAAATGATATCGTTATCAATAATGCAGGTATCTATTATTTCTCTTGACAGTCTTCGTGCAGAAGTTGTGTAAAAAGTGCTTTCACTGAAAAAATCTCTTACGTTATGGGGCTCTGAGGCGGTACCGTCAAAAAGAAGCGTACACCTATCCGAATACTCAGCAGCAAAATCCATATCGTGTGTTACCATAATAATACATACACCTGAATCCGCAATATTTCTCAGGATAATGCCAAGGTCTTTTTTTGCACTCACATCAAGGCATTTGACCGGTTCATCAAGCAACAGCATCTGAGGTCGCGTAAACAAAACCTTTGCTAATGCAGCGCGCTGCTGTTCTCCGCCCGAAAGATCATACGGATTGCGTTCAAGAAGCTCCGATACACCGCATAACAATGTTATGTATTCAAAAAACTCATCATCGTATTTGTCGTGAGAGCAAAACTCCCTGAGGTCATCTGCAAGAGTATCCTTTACAAACAAAGACCGTGGATCCTGTGGCAGATATGCTCTTTTATCTGTTCTTTTACCGTATTTTATACATTTTCCGTCGATCATAAGCTTGCCGCTGTACGCAGGCAATACACCCGCAATACATTCAAGCAATGTTGTCTTACCGGTACCGTTCCCTCCGAGTACTGAAAGGATCTCTCCCTTATGTGCAACAAGATCCAGTCCGTTCAAAATGTCTTTTTCGTTTTTACTATATGAAAAGAAAACCTTTTCAAGCTTTATATAAGGCGGCTTTTCGCAAATCTTTTCATCTGCAGATATATAGCGTGTAATGCCGTTTTTTTTGCAATGGTTTTTCAGAAGTGTCCTTCCGCCTGCCATATCCATTGGCAATATCTTATCTCTGCAGATATATGCTCCTATTCGTGCTGAGACAGGCAAGGAAGAGATAAGCCTGTGTTTATTTGCAGATAAAAACTGTGTCGTTTTCTGAGCATCCGCATGAGATACTATCCCGCCATCAGACATAACGATAACTCTGTCTGCATAGGAGATCGTTTTTTCAAGGTCATGTTCACTAATAATAATAGTTGTGCCGAATTCTTTATTGATCTTATTTAGCAGTGAAATGAATTCCTCTGCTCCTATAGGATCAAGCTGAGAAAGAGGTTCGTCGAGTATTATCACCTCAGGCTCCGTTATAAGAACTGAAGCAAGGTTGATTATCTGCCTTTTTCCTCCTGAAAGCTGAGAGAAAGGCTTACGAAGAATACCTTCAATTCCGAGAAAGGAAGATATCTCTGCTATTCTTTTCTTCATCACGGCAGCAGGTACCCCAAGATTCTCCATACCAATTGCAAGCTCATGCAAGGCTGTATCGGTTATCATCTGGTTTTCAGGAGACTGCATTACAAATCCGATTTTTGAAGCCTGTTCAAATGCGTCCCATTGTGAAAGACTTTTGCCGTAGAATAAAACTTTTCCTTCAAACACTCCTCCGGGCGTTAAAGCGGTTTTCAGCTGCCTTAACAGAGTACTTTTGCCGCTGCCGGATAATCCGGCAATAATAAGGAATTCTCCCTCGGAAACCGAAAACGAAATGTTTGTCAAAGCCATTTTATCTGAACCGGGATATTTAAAGCTCAGATCTTTGACCGAATATACTTCCATTTTCGAGCCTCCAACAGATCAATAATATAAGGAACAACACACATCGTAAAATACACGGAATAAGTACTTACAGACAAAAAGCCTATCCTTGTCATCTCAAAATACGGATAATAACTATGATCGAGTGAACCGGAATAATTCATTATCATAACAAAAGAAAAAAACATGAAAACAAGTGACAATAATAATGCATCGTCCGGTCTGAAATGGTACGGAGAATAACTGCTTCGTTTATGTGTGCCGTATCCCCTGCTGTTCATGGAATCGGCTGTATCGATCGAATTTTCGAGCGACCAGCCGATCAGTGCTGAAATGAGCGCAGCGCCATTTCTGAATCTGTCGGAAAGTCCGCCGTCACTGATATCACATCCGACAGCCTTTCTTGCAGAACGCATAGACTGAAACTGAAGCTTCATTTTTGAAAAAAAACCGAGGGTCATTGATATCAGCAGTGCCAGCTTAGGAAGCATCTTCCCGAATAAGTAAATGATCTTCTCTGAATTCAGAGTTCGGTTAACAATAAAGAACCAATCAATAGTGCTTGAGATCAGAATGGATGCAAAAAAGCCATATATAAGTGCTTCTGCTGTATAAGGGTTTCCGTCGGGAAGATAAAACAATACTGTCATACCCCTATGACTTATCAGCGGATTGATCATTATTACTGACAGAGTAACGCACGATGACATTATCAGATAGTTCTTGAGTGTTTTTGCTCCTCCGTATGCAAAAATATACAGCAATGAACAGATTAATGAGATAGAGAGAATGACCGGATCATTAACAATAAGTACTACACTAACAATACAAATAATAAATGATAACTGTGTTATCGGATGGAATTTATGAAGTATTCCGTTCATATTATTAGCCTCCGATATAAATATTGCCTATATCCTTACCGAGATCACAGGTGTACAAAATTCTTACAACGTCACCTGCACTAAGCTTATAATCAGAGCAGCCGACATTCGGGAATAAGTCGTTTACACTGTACATCCAACCGGATACTGCTCCGCAGTCCCTTTCATGAAGATCATTGATACCCTCGATATATCCTCCGCTCCCAAAAGGAGATGAAACAGTCGAAAGGATGATACCGTTTTCCTTACATACGCGTTTAAGTACGTCAAGCACGGACTCCCCCGGCTCAAAGCCTGCCTCACAGCCGGAAAGAATGATGCCGTCAGCCCCGAGCAGCTGCTTCTTTTTATCTTCTAACTCAGGATTATTTACAGCCGTTTCACATGATATATAAATAATACATTTTTGTTGTGAAGTATCAGATATAAGCTTACTTGCCTCAGAGGACGGCTCAACGGACAGCTCTGAAAAAGAAGCAATCCGTGAAGCAGAAGATGATTCCAATATTACTTCGGACGAATCATCAGAAGAAACTGCGGCAGCAGAATCCGAAGTTGGATGATGCTGTGATACTGTTAACGTTTCCTCAGGTAAATATGAGTTTTCAGAGGAGTCAGGATCCGGATATAACTCTGAGCGGGATGAAGAGGTTTCGGAGCAAAGCTCAGTCTCTGAAGACAGTTCGTTGTGATAAGAAACCGTTTCACCTGATTCCATGCCTGATCCGGTTTCAGATACCTCAGAGACTTCACTTGCTGTCAGAGACTCGGAGGATATATCTGAGGCTGCGTAATGTTCACTTCCGGAGCTGCTGTTCTGCCGGCCTTTTCCATCTGCAAAGAAGAAAGCACAAATGATCGCAGCTGTCATTACGAAGAGAATAATAATATAGATCTTGTATTTCTTAATAAAGCTTTTCATCTTAATCCTGATACTGTTATGCAGTCTTTTTATTTTATTCTTTTCTTTTGGATGCAGCTATCACAATAACAGCTGACAGCATGAGCATTACAGCGAACGCCCACAAAAGCGTATTATCACCCGTTGAATACGAAGCATTATCCTTTTCAGAGCCGCTGTTCTGAGCAATGCTTTCTGTTGAGCTGTCACTGCTTTTTTCTTCGGTTCTGCTTTCGATACTGCTGTCGTCAGTACTGTTTAAAGAGCTTTCCTGCTCAGAAGGCTTCAGGTCGCTCATATCGTAAAGAGTTGTTTTTTTCAGGCTGAGCCTTTTATATGCGCACAGAGCGTAATATGCCTGATCTGAAGAATATGTGTTAACATCTCCTTCAATAACATGTGAAAAGCCTTTTTCGTTTTTATTATAAAAGCTTTTTAATGCGTCAACAAGAGAATTGCCGTTCTTAGTAAATCTTTCGTCCTTATCTGCATCGATTCCGAGTGAACAAAGCGCAGTAAGTACCTGAGCACAGCTTTCTGCATTTTCAGCGCCAAACGATGAATAGGTTCCGTTACTGCTCTGGACATTGCCGAGCAGAGTGACAGCTTTTTCTGCTGCTTTTGAAACCCTGTCATCTGTAGCTGCATACGGAGCAAGGGCTGTAAGAGCCATTCCGGTCATATCCGGATCATAAACATCCCCGAAGAAAGTCCAGCCTCCATCCTGAAGCTGAGCAGAAAGGATGTCACTGATAAGCATTTCCTTTGTTGTCTGGGTTTTTATATCACTTCTTACCGGAACGTCATAGTTTGCAGTGTCAAGAGCTATCAGCGCATATACGGAAGCATTAAGGCCCTGAGCTGAAATAAAGTCATGATCCGCAAGCATTGCCGTAAGGTCGGTGCCGTAAAAATCTGATGCATCTTCTCCTAAGGCTGTAAGAGCAATTATAAGCCTTGAACAATCTGTTGCTGTGTTTATCTTGTTTTCAGCAAGATATGATCTTACGCTTTCTGTGTAAAGCTTCTTCTGTTCGGCGTTTATTCTGTCAAGCCTCGCAAGAGTCATTATTTCCCATTCATTGCCGATCGCAAAACTGCCTTTGCTTATTATTGCAGCGGACATCTGATCGAGTATCTCGTCAACTGAGATATCTTCATTTACTTTTGAAGTATCAGATGAAGCTTCCGGAGAGGAAACCTGGTCGGATCCCTCAGAAGAC
>CADCPT010000110.1 GCA_902803385.1 uncultured Ruminococcus sp. | reverse complement strand
TAGTTTTCTTTGCCGATCAGAACAGTCTTACAGCCTGCGTTTTTGCCGCAGAGGATATCATTTTCGCTGTCGCCGACCATATAAGACTGACTCAGATCAATATTGAAATCCTTAGCCGCCTGCAATAACATTCCCGGCTTTGGCTTGCGGCAGTCGCAGTCGAATTTCAGCTCCGGAATTTCACCTTCAAAGCCTTTATGCGGGTGATGCGAACAATAATATATTGCGTCAAGGTAGGCGCCTTCTAAGCCAAGCAGTGTTTCCAGCTTATTGTGTATCTCAGCAAGCTCCGCCATAGTGACCTCGCCCCTTGCAATGACAGGCTGATTAGTCACAACTATCGCAAGATAACCGGAATTATTGATATCGCGTACTGCTTCGGCCGTGCCTTCTATCAGTGCAAGGTCATCTATATTCCTGAGAAATCCGACATATTTGTTCAGTGTGCCGTCACGATCAAGAAAAACAGCCTTCTGCTTGTTGCTGAGATTCTTTGCCTTGACCTTTCCCTCGTGAAAATCACGGCAGACGCTTTCGTATCTGTCCGGAGTTCCCATATCCTTTACATATTCGGGGCTGTCATAACAGAACATTTTTCCGCTTCCGGCAAGAGGCTTTAACAACTGCCTGTCAAGATCAACCTTTATTGTCCTGCCGTTTTCTTCGGTAGTACCGATCTTTTCTGCATCAATATCAACCATACTGAAAATCTTGGGACTGATAACATGAAGTCCGGCATTGACTCTGTTCCTGTACCACTGCGGACGTTCATCCTCTTTGGCAAGCCACTGCAAAACAGCCTTCTGATCATCTGCTATCAGCAGTCCGCTGTCATATGGATGACTGTTCGGATGCGTAAACAAGGTGACAACAGCATTCTTCTCCTTGTGGAACCTGACCATACGGTTGAAATCCACATCAAACATAGCATCAGCGTTAAGCAACAGAAAATCCTCTGTCAGTCTATCTTTTATCTTGAATAGTGCTCCAGCATTGCCAAGAGGCTCTTTTTCTTCAAAATATTCTATATGTACGCCGAACTTTTCACCATTGCCAAAATAGTTCATTATGATATGACTTAAATGGCTGACGGTTATTATCAAATCGGTAAAGCCCTGTTTTCTCAGGCATTCAATTTCATGCTCTAAAACTGGCTTTCCTTCGATTTTGATCATCGGCTTTGGTATGTCAGAAGCAACGGAAGAAATTCTTGTTCCTTTGCCTCCTGCCATAATAACTGCTTTCAATAATACTCCCCCATCTATGTTACCTTTTTTATATGTGATTTCTTTTTGCTGACAATTTTTTACATTGACGAAAGCACATTTTTACACCTAAGCTGAAACCAACGCTCAATAATAAAACAAGAAAAAAAGTCACAACAAATGATAACCAGTTGTTTCCTAAAATATAGTTCAACATAAATTTTTTCAAGATACCAAAAATAAACATATGGCATAAGTAAACTTCAAGACTAATGGATGAAATAAACTTTACAAACTTATTATTCAGTATAAAGCCTTCTGTACTGATTGCATAAATCAGATACATGGTGTATAGTACAAGCATAGATATTGGCATAACGAATTTACTACCTAAAGCCGGAATGCCAAAATAAATAATGGTCATAAAAACACAGCCGCACAGCAAAAACCAACGAAATTTTTTTCCTATTCTAATGATAGGCTCACGATAAAGGAAAATTATTCCACCCATCATGAAATACATAAAACAGTATATAAAATTAGTTCTTGCATAAAAACCATTAATCACATGATTTTCATCAAAAAAATAGATAGTACAAATAACATTGAAAAGAATCGTCAAGAGAAGACCCAACCAAGCCCTTTTTTTGTTTTCGAGAATAAAGCAAAAAAACGGAAAAATCAAATAGAATACAAATACAACACCCAAAAACCACCCGACACCAATAACAGAAATGTTTGCATTAGGTAATAATCCAAAACACAAAGTTAGATCCGCAAACATTTCAAATAGCGAATTCAAACTGGGTGACACTAAATAATCAATCAGAACCAGCAAAGCAAAGAATGGCCATATTTTTGTGAATCTTTTCTTATAGAATACTGACCAACTAATATCCTGTCGCTGATAGTAACCACAGCATAATGAGAAACCACTGATAATCATAAAGAAGAATGTAAGATTATTCAAAAATGGCCCGACAGCCAAATTATCATACAATGGTGTATGATAATTGCTGTTTGCATGAATATGCATTAACACAATCAATATTGCAGAATATGCTCTCGCTCCATCTAAAGAAGAATACCTCTCTTTATTTGCCAACTTTATGTCCTCCTCAATTACTATCTTTTGGTTCATAGCTTTCGGGGGTGTAGTGAATAACTCTTGTACCGCCGTTTTCAAATTCAAACGGTATATACATCAGATCACTCATAGCTTTTCTGACATTCTCCTGATCTTCCGGCTGAACATAGAATACAAGGAATCCGCCACCGCCAGCACCCAGTAGCTTGCCGCCAAGGGCACCTGCTTCAATACCTCTTGAATACAGACCGTCAATGCTGTTAGTTGAAACAGCCGAGCCTGTCTGTCTTTTCAGCTTCCATGTATGGTCGAGCATTCTGCCGAAATCATCCAGATCGGCCGTTTTTTCTGTCAAAACTTTTTCCGCTTCATCCACAAGACTGTACATTTCTTTCAGCATGGCGTTCTTATCCTTCGGGCTGCTTGCCGAGTTAGCCTTCTGTACATCTGATGAAAAACGGGTAAAGCCGGTAAAGAACATCATCAGATTATGATTAAGCTGTTTCTTCCTTTCCGGTGAGATGATGACAGGAAGAACTTCGTAGCCATCAGAATTGAAGTTGATGCGGTTAAATCCGCCGAAGGATGCTGCGATCTGATCCTGCCAGCCGCCCGCCTCCTGACAAAGAACTCTTTCAAGATAAATTGCTTCATCTGCAAGCTTCTTCTTATCGGCATACTTGCCCTTGAGCGCATAGAATGCATTCAGCATACCTACTGCAAAGGAACTGCTGGTTCCAAGCCCGGAACGAGCAGGAAGGTCTGCTTCATAGGTAAGGCGGATCTCGTGCATATCGAGCATTTTCATAGCATTGCGAATGGCAGGGTGCTGGATATCATCCACATTATTGACACGTTCTGATTTTGAGTAGGTAAGTTCTGTGCTGTAATCAAAAAATCGGGGGAGATGTCTGACATTGACATAACAGTACTTATCAAAGGTTGTGGAAAGAACTGCTCCTCCGTTTTCTCTGAAATAATTTTCCATATCTGTTCCGCCGCCGAAAAAAGACATACGGAAAGGTGTTCTT
>CADCPT010000109.1 GCA_902803385.1 uncultured Ruminococcus sp. | reverse complement strand
CCCGCAGGAAGTGCCCTTGGGGTACGCCTACCTTGCGGCGCACTTTTATTATAGTGTTTTTTCAGTGGGTGCCGGGCGCACCCCCTTTTTTTAATCAGTTGAGCATATATACCCCAAGGTTCAGATATGCGGCAAAGCAGAGCCACAGGATATACGGTATCTGGATAATACCTGCAAGCTTATCGACCCTGTAAAAGCTGACCGCGGTGAGCACCACTGCGGCTATGAGCAGCAGCAGCCACAAAAACGAAAACAGGTAAGCGCCGAGGCCGAAAAAGAAAACGCACCACAGAAAATTCGCTGCAAGCTGACAGGCATATATTATCAGTGCCGTGTGTGAGTTTTCACTGTCTGCAAGAAACACCCTTGCCGCTCCTATTGCCATAAGTGCAAAAAGGATCGTCCATACTACCGGGAACAGCCACGACGGCGGCGACAGCGCCGGCTGAACGACAGAATTAAATGCGTCCATTCCGAGATATGTCACGACTGCGCCGAGCCCGCCGACTGCAAAGGCGACGACAAAGGAAACAGCATAAGCTTTCAGCTTCAAATAGTATCACCCCGAAAAAATTTGGTAATACTATTTTACTCGGTCAGAGCTGAAAATATTACAAAGCTTTTTATTGTTTTTTTATTTGCCTCAGCCCGCCGCTGCTGCGCCTACCCTTCGGCGCCGGCGTACCGCCGGGGGCATATCGCGCTGTCGCTCACTGCGTTCGCTCTGAATAACACCCGGAAGCTTATTGCCGCAGCTGTGCATTTTTCGCTTTCGTATATCAGTGTTTTTTCAGGGGTGCCGGGCGCAAAGCGCCCGGCACCCCTGAAAAAACAAATTTTTAGCAGCCCGATTGCGCCGAAGTCGCGGCCGGGCGTATATGATCGAGCGCTCAAATGCTGTTTTTGTCCTTCAGGCTCTGACGCACAATGCGCACTACCTCGGAAAGCTTCGGGGCATTGCCGTACATAAGCACTCCGGCACGATATATCGCCGAAGCTGCAAGACCTATCAGCGCTGTATACACTAACTGCAGCAATACAGAAAGGCCTATCTCCCACGCAGCGACATCTGTTAGAGATACTCTCACAAACATTGACATGGGCGAACAAAGCGGCAGATAAGACATAACCACAAGAAGAATACTGTTGCTTACATCGCTGAAGCACACGAAAATAAGAGCTATGTATGTAAACATCATTATCATACTGACGGGTGTTATAAGTGCGCCGAGATCCTCGCTTTTCGATGCACAGGATGCAAGAGCGCCTATAAGGAAGGTGTACATGAAATATCCGAGCACAAAGAAAAGCACAGCAAATACCGCTGTTGACGGGCCGATAGCTATCATTTTCTTCAGTTCCTCAGGTATTGATGATTTTGGCATAAATGAAAATGTTCCGACTGCTGCGCAAAGTATGAGAACAAGCTGAGTCAGTCCAGCAAGACCTGAGCCCATTACCTTTCCGAACATAAGTTCCTTTGGCTTTGCACAGGTAATAAGCAGCTCCATTGTCCTGGTGTTCTTTTCGCTTACAACGCTCTGTGCAACGATATTGCCGTAGATAGTGATCGACATATACAGCAGACACATCAGTATGTATACCGAAATATAATTGCTGGTCTGATCCTTTCCTGTCGCGACAACGGTATACTTCGGTGTGACAGCCATAAGTGCATCGGATTTTTCACGCTCTATGCCGTATTCTCCGAGCAGCATACCTGCATACATACCCTTGACCGCCATAGACAATATCTGGGTATCTGTCTCATATAATCCGTTGTTTTTTGTAATGTACGTAAAGCTCAGCGGAGAGGTTATCTCTACTGCGAATTGATAATCGCCGCTGTTTACTTTATCAGAGACATCCGACATATCTCCGTCAGATATAACGACATCTGCATCCGGAAAATACATTGAAAGTTCGGCTTTGATAAGCTCATCGCTGAAGCTGTGAGAGGAATCGAATGCCGCTATGGTCTTTGTCTTTTCGCTGTCCTCGTCAGGCGAATCAAACGATGATATCAATGCCGGGAGGAAGCCGGAACCGAGAATGACCGCAAGAGTAATTACAGTTATTATGATAAAGGCTTTGTTTCTGATACAGGTAAGGTATTCAAAGCCTGTGATCTTAAGAAGATTTTTCATACGCCGCCTCCTGCATAGCTGACAAATATATCGCTGAGCGTAGGCTCGCTTACGATAAATCCGTCTGTATCTATCCCGCTGCCTACAACCGCCGACAAAAGCTTATCCTTGTCTGACGGTTTTTTAAGCCTGACCGTAACACGAAAATCCTTTTCTTCGGCAAAGGCTTCTTCAATTATGCTGCCTGAGCTTTTCAGAACGAAGCTGCAAAGCTCCCCTGGCTTCTCGGTATTGAGAATGATGGTATTTCTCGGATAGCTGCGCCGTATTTCCCTTATGCTTCCGCCTACGGCTATTTTGCCGCTGTTGAGGATAGCTATGTTATCGCAGAATTCCTCGATATAGTTCATCTGGTGGCTTGAAAAAATAACAGCCGCTCCGGAATCTATCATCTCACGTATAACATCCTTCAGTAGTCCGGCATTTACGGGGTCAAGACCGGAAAAAGGCTCGTCAAGTATTATAAGCTGAGGGTCACACAGAAGCGTAGCCGCAAGCTGTATCTTCTGCTGATTGCCCTTGCTCAGCGTTTCCAGCGGCTTTGCGGCGTATTCACTCATACCCATACGCTCAAGCCAGCGCGCTGTATTCTTTTTTGCGTCCGTCTTACTGAGTCCTCTGAGTCTGCCGAAATATTCAAGCTGAGCACCTATCTTCTGTTTCGGATAGAGGCCTCTTTCCTCCGGCAGATAGCCGAGCCTTATGCTGTTCCGTTTTATAGGCTTGCCGTCAACAAGTATCTCCCCACCGTCCTGAAAGAAAACGCCCATAAGTATCCTTATCGTCGTGGTCTTTCCTGCGCCGTTTCTTCCGAGAAGACCAAACGCCTCTCCGGAGTTTGCTTCAAAATCCACGCCCCTGAGCACTTCCTTATCTCCGAAGCTTTTTGTAAGCTTTGTGACTTCTATTTTCAATTCAAGCACCTCCCCGATACCGAAGTGTTTTCGTAGTATATTTCTTCATTCATAAATTCCGTCAGCCTGTCCGGACAGGTATTGAGTCCGATAAGCAGCTTTGCATAGGCAGACTCATCCGTTATGTCAAAAAGCGGTATCATTCCCGAAGACAACAGTGAATCTGTGCTTTCGTAATAATTTGCGGCGCTGCTCTTTACCGAACAAAGAAAAACAGGGATACCGCGCTTTCTGCATTTTTCAAGAAGCAAGCCGGAGCTTTGCGGAAGCGTTCCGGAATGATAGCTTATCATCAGCACCGCGCCGACATTTTCAGCAACTGCGATATTTCCGTAGTCCATACCCGGATACTGATGAAGCATCAGCACCCTGCTTTTAAAGCTGATATCCTTTACTGCATCACCCCTGCCGCGAAATGCCGGTCTTCCGTCCGAAAACACTTTTTCGCTCATAAGCGTTTTATTCACCGGGATTATTTCTCCGTCTTTGCCTACTACGGCAAGCTCACAGCCGTCAGATGAAGTGAAGGTGTCGGAAAACCTGTCCGCCTCGCGAAGCCTTGTCGGCATCCAGACCTGAGGGAGCAGGCTGCCGTCATTTTTGTAGACAACATATACGCCGCAGTCTGCCTTTTTAGCAAGTGAAACCGCGGCATTAATATTTGCTGCCGCATTGCTCCGCGGATCCTCCGGAACGTAATTTGACGCTGTCACTATTACAGGCATTTTCAGTGAAGACAGAGTCAGCGCAAGCATTGCACCCGTATAGGACAGGGTATCGCTGCCATGGGCAACGATAACGCCCTCATAGCCTTCTTCTGCAGCATCCGATATCCTGCGTATAAGCTTTTCCCAGTATGACGGTTCAAGGTTTTCGCTCAGGATGGTATACAATGTCTCACATTCAGTAAACTCTCCTGCAGGGCACAGTCCGCTCAGCAGAGGAGCGTTCGCCGTACCGATAACTCCGTCGCTTACCGCGCTCCCTATCGTTCCTCCTGTCTGCAAAAGCAGCAGTTTCATTTTCCTTCCCCCTTACGTTCGGATCATTATTCTGACTAATAGTATAGAAAAAAATTCACCTGCTGTCAACACTCTTCCGATCGCTCATCAACCCTGCGGCGCACTTTTGTTTTTTCAGAGGTGCCGCGAGCAAAGCTCGCGGCACCTGTGAAAAAACAAGTCTTAAAATAGCCCGGTCGTTGCGCAGCAACGGTCGGGCGATCAGTCGTACAGATGTATATGAAGTCGTTTTTT
>CADCPT010000108.1 GCA_902803385.1 uncultured Ruminococcus sp. | reverse complement strand
GCCCTATTCCTAAGAGCTGGAAAAGGGACTTGAACCCTCGACTTCCTCATTACGAGTGAGGTACTCTACCAACTGAGTTATTCCAGCGTATTTAGTTGATCGCTTTATGAAGCTTTTTTATTATATAACAATCAGTCTGCATTGTCAAGATTTTTTTGCTGCTTTGCATAACTCAGCTTTTAAAACCAACTCTTAAAGCAGCACTTCTGAGGCTGACAAAACGGCAACGCTTTTCCTACTGCCAGACCGCGCCTTCTGCACGACCTGGCTATTATTATTTGGTTTTTACAGTGGTGCCGGGCGCTTCGCGCCCGGCACCACTGTAAAAACAATGTTTAAGTAAGTTCGCCGCAAGGTAGGCGAACGTGGAGTTACAGCACTTTATTCCGCTTAGGCGCAGTGAAAGCAAACCAGAAATATTATTAAAGAAAGCACCCGGCATATCTGAAAAAAACAAACAGAACCAGCCAGGTCGCTGCAAACAACTAATCAGCAGCAGGAATAAATGAACTGATCGCTTCCGGAAGCTCAAACGGCGACATCACGACCTTGTCACAAACACTTCTTTCTTCTTCCGTGCCAAAGCCATATGCGCAGCCTATAACAGTCAGCCCATGCTTTGTTCCGACAATAAAATCCGAATCTCTGTCACCTACCATTATATAGCCGCTGTCTCCGTATTTTTCCCTTATGATCGGGAATATATCCTCCTTCGGAATAAATCCAAAGGCTTCGGCACAGTAATAATCCTCGAACCATTTGTCAAGACCAAACCTTTTCCGGTGTGCAGTCATATATTCGGTGCGGCAGTTCGACAGAATGACCATTTTATATCCCTGTTTTTGAAGCTCTGACAGAGCCTCCGGTATACCGTCAAAAAGCCTTGTCTCTCCGGCATCCACGCCTCTTATCATTTCTCTTCCTATGGCCATGCTTGCTTTTTTCATTCGTTCCTTAGGAAGCTCAGGCATAAAATCATTCCACATATCCGGAGCATTTACTCCGAGATACTTTGAAGTATCCCTGTCAGAAAGCTCGCGCGGCTCTGCATAGCCTTCGGCCACAAGCTGAGAATATACCATCCTCAGAGCTCGGCCGTAAAGGATCCTTGTGTCGTACAGGGTGCCGTCATAATCAAATACCAGAGTCATACCTTATACCTGTTTCATAAGATTGACCATTTCTATTGCGCCGAGAGCACAGTCATAGCCCTTGTTGCCAGCCTTTGTGCCGCTGCGTTCTATTGCCTGCTCAATGTTTTCCGTCGCAATAACACCAAACAGAACGGGAATACCGCTTTTCAGACCTACCTGAGCTATGCCCTTTGTTGTTTCGTTCACAACAAGCTCATAATGTGATGTCGAACCCCTTATGACTGCTCCGACGCAAATAACTGCATCGTATTTGCCTGACACTGCCATTTTTTCTGCAACAAGCGGAATTTCAAAAGCACCGGGCACCCATGCAGCGTCGATATTCTTTTCTTCGACACCGTGGCGCACAAGACCATCAACGGCGCCGTCCAAAAGCTTCTGAACGATAAAGCTGTTAAAACGTGATGCAACTATACCTACACGCATCCCCTCAGGTGCAACTACATTTCCTTCGATAATATTGATAGCCATTTTGTTTTCCTCCTGTAATGATCAATTAAGAATATCATTGAATATATGACCCATTCTGTCCTTTTTGGTGCGAAGATAGCGCTCGTCGTATTTTCCCGGAGCAATTTCTATAGGTACTCTCTCCTTTATGGTAAACCCGAAGCCGTCCAGTCCGTATATCTTGCTCGGATTGTTGGTAAGCAGCCTCAGCGACTTCACCCCGAGATTCTGAAGTATCTGTGCGCCGCTCCAGTATTCCCTCAGGTCAGGCGCAAAGCCAAGCTCTATATTTGCGTCTACGGTATCAAGTCCGTTTTCCTGCAGCTCATATGCCCTCAGCTTATTGATAAGCCCTATGCCTCTTCCCTCCTGACGCATATAGAGGATAATTCCCCTGCCTTCCTTCTGCACCATCTCCATTGCAGTATGAAGCTGCTCTCCGCAGTCGCAGCGCGCAGAACCGAAAACATCTCCTGTCAGACACTCGCTGTGAACGCGGCAGAGTATATCCTCGCCGCTGCTGATATCTCCGCAGATAAGAGCAATATGATGCTCTCCGGTAATATCGTTCACAAATCCTTTGATCCTGAAATCTCCGTAAGCAGTCGGAAGCTTTGCGTCTGCCTTGAGCTGCATATGGTTTTCATGCCGGCGAAGATGATCCTGCAGATCCTTTATCGTAATGAAGCAAAGCCCATACTTTTCGGCAAGCTGCCACAATTCAGGCGTGCGCATCATGGTACCGTCCTCGCGCATTATCTCGCAGCACAGTCCGCATTCCTCAAGACCTGCAAGGCGGCAAAGATCGACCGTAGCTTCGGTATGACCGTTACGAACAAGAACTCCTCCCTTACGCGCCGTCAGAGGAAATACATGTCCCGGACGGCGCAGCTCATACGGTTTTGTTTCGGGATCGGCACAGGCACGGCACGTAAAGCCGCGCTCCACAGCAGAAATACCTGTTGTTGTATTGACGTGATCTATGGAAACCGTAAATGCTGTACTGTGGTTATCGGTGTTTTCACTTACCATCTGCGGAAGCTCAAGCCTCTTTGCTATTTTTTCCGACATAGGAGTACAGATAAGTCCTCGTCCTACAGCAGCCATAAAATTGACATTTTCGGTAGTCGCAAACTGAGCGGCACATATAAGGTCGCCTTCGTTTTCCCTGTCCGGATCATCGGTGCAAAGAATGAGTTTTCCCTCCCTGAGCGCCTGCAGCGCCTGTGGGATCGTATTATATTTATATTCCATCATTGATACCTCCAAAAATCGCTTATAAAAACCCGTATTTAAGGAGAAAATCCTCATCTATCTCCGGTTTATGTCCGCCGGTCTGTCCGCTTTGCTGCAAAAGCCGCTGAACGTATTTTCCCACAATGTCGTTTTCGAGATTAACGACATCTCCGGATTTTTTGGAAATCAGCGTTGTTTCCTTTGCAGTATGCGGTATTACAGAAACGGAAAAGCTGTCATTATCAAGCGCGGCTACCGTGAGGCTTATGCCGTCTATCGCTACCGAGCCCTTCTCAACTATCAGGGAAAGTATATCACTGCCGGCTCCTATCCTGACCCAGACGGCATTGCCCTCTTTTTTCAGAGAAATGATCGTTCCCGTTCCGTCAATGTGTCCGGAAACGATATGACCGCCGAAGCGTCCGTTTGCAGCCATGGCGCGTTCGAGATTGACCTTATCCCCGGCCGTAAGTCCTCCGAGATCTGATCTTCTCAGTGTTTCCGGCATAACATCAGCGGTAAAGCCTGTTGCCGTTATTTCAGTGACAGTGAGACATACTCCGTTCACTGCAATGGAATCGCCTGTTTTCGTTCCTTCAAGCACCCTGCTGGCACTTATTGCAAGTCCGCCGCTTCCGCTTGTAACTGCTCTTGAAACTGTCCCCGTTTCTTCAATTATTCCGGTAAACAAATCCTCACCGCCTGTATCATATCGTATTTATAAACTCTGTAAGCTCAGTCATCCTGCTTTCCAGATCTTCCTTGTATTCTATACCGCACAGCCCAAGGTGTCCGCAGGCTTTTATTTCCATATGCCCGTAGAAATGCTCTATGCTGCCGATTATTCTTTCACATTCCGGCATTCCGGGGCCTGTGCGCAGGGCGATCGCATAACCGGTTTTTCCGGGTGTAAGACTTGCGTGCGGCTCATGTGTATTGCACCAGGGCGTACAGCGGTCAATAAAGGCCTTGAACTGACCGGGTATATCCGCCCAGTACGAAGGTGAAACGCAAAGAACTGTATCGGCGCTTTCAAATTCACCGATGATATCCGAAAAGCCATCGTTTTGTACGCACCTTGCGGTCTTGTGGCAGCTACGGCAGCCTCGGCAGAAGCCAAAGTCATAGTCGTCTATGCATATGCTTCGGACGCTGTATTTTTCAGACAGAATTTTTTCTGCGGCCTTCACGATCTCGGCAGTCGCTCCGTTTTTTACAGGTGAGCAGTTTACAACAAGTACATTCTTCATTTTCCGTTATCCTTTAACAACATCATATTCGATCAGTATATCATCGCCAAGAACAGTGACATCTCCGCGCGAAAGCCTTACGGCTTCATCGGGGCTGTCAAAGCCTATTCCATCTACGGCAGTTTTCGCGTCCTTTCCGCCCAAAAGCTTCGGCGCGATATAGGCGCATACATGGTCAACGACTCCTGCCCTGAGAGCTGCATCGTTTATTTCTGCGCCGCCTTCGATAAGCACACCGGATATTTTCTGATCCCCGAGCAGCTTCATAACTGACTTCAGGCTTACATGCCCCATGCCATCCGGACATTCCGCGATCTCTGCTCCGGCGCTGCGAAGGATCTGAGCCTTACCCGGATCCTCATGGGCGCAAACTATCAGAAGCGGAAATTCACGTGCGCTTTTAACAAGAGCGCTGTCTGCAGGGATACGCAGCCGCGAATCGATAACTACCCTCAGCGGCTGATGACTGCCTGGAATACGGCAGTTAAGCACAGGGTCATCAGCAAGAACGGTCCCTATACCTGCAAGTATCGCAGGATACATTCCCCTGAGCGCATGAACATGCTCCCGTGCCTTCTCACCCGTTATCCATTTTGATTTACCGGAGAAGGAGGCCGTCTTGCCGTCAGCAGTCATCGCATATTTAAGAGTAACATAGGGCAGATCGGTGGTTATGAACTTAAAAAACATGGGGTTGAGCTTATCACATTCATCCCTGAGAAAATCCTCATCCACCTCTATCCCGGCAGAGCGGAGCATCTGAGCTCCCTTTCCCGAAACGAGAGGATTGGGATCGCGTGAACCTATGTAGACCTTTGAAATACCGTTTTCAATTATCGCTTCTGTACATGGAGGAGTGCGTCCCCAGTGGCAGCATGGTTCGAGGGTAACGTACATCTCCGCTCCCTTTGCATCCTCCGAAAGAGCCGCAAGTGCATTTCTTTCGGCATGCAGATCGCCGCATTTTTTATGCCAGCCCTCGCCTATTATACGGTCGTCCTTTACAATGACCGCCCCGACCATCGGATTGGGGGCTGCCCATCCCCCTGCTTTTTTTGCAAGCCCGATAGCTCTACGCATATAGATCTCATTTCCCACAGAACACACCTCCATGTAAAAATACAAAAAACGCCTCTTGAAAAAGGGCGTTTACATACAACTATACCTCTTTGTAAGGTGTAAATATGTACTTCTTTCATCCGGACTGTACCGTCGGCACCGGGATCTCACCGGTTCAGCAGGCATTGCCTGTACGCGGGCTGTTACCGCCGGTGGGGAATCTCACCCCGCCCTGAAGCTTTCTGGATATATTCTATCACTTTAACTCAGCTTTGTAAAGACCCTGAAAGCTTTTTTTCGGCGATCCCGGCGCAGTGCCTGCGCTCTCGTTTCGCGCTTTCTCTCGCTCCGCTCGCTCTGTTCTGAGTATTCCATAGTCAGTCGCCGCGGCTC
>CADCPT010000107.1 GCA_902803385.1 uncultured Ruminococcus sp. | reverse complement strand
GATCAGTCGTACAGATGTATATGAAGTCGTTTTTTCTATTGCAATGACGATTTCTTACTTTATTGCGTACTGTCTCAAAGTAGTGATCAGACGGTAAGGCATATTATATCAGATATTCAGATGATCCAAAGGCTGATAAAAAAGAAAATAGTTTTTTAACCCCCACTGAAAAACAATACTAAAAGTGTGTCACTATGTATAGCTGATCTCAAACAAAAAGAAACCATCCCCAAGCTCTTTGTTTTCAGCTCCTGAGCTTATTGCATTATCACTTACTGCTCCTATATCGCCTTGTGATGAATATACTATGCCTAACATACTTGTCGCTTCACTGCCGCGCCAGTTGAAGCTTACGGTGTTATAGCTGAAAACAACATCGTATCCACCGTTTTTTGTTCCGCCCTTAATTCCGCTTACACCCTTCCTCATCAGCTTTGAGCATGCGCCGTCGGTCTCGCGGTCTATATCATCATAAAGCTTTTCATCCCCGGCAGTCGCATTTATTTTTCCCGGGTGAACTGCAAAATACTCTGCAACAGCCTTGAAATCCCCGGAGTTTTCTTCATAAAGCCTTTGACAGCTTTTTGTCTGATCTTCGACCGCCTGAGTATATTTTTCATAATTGGCATTATAAAGACCGCGGCTGATAAAGGGAATGCTTATCAGAAGAATTATATCAAGACATATAACAACTATCAGTACTTTTTCAAGTTTTGCTGCCACTTTATCACCGCCGTTTCTTTTTGTCATATTTTATCATATTCTGTATGCGATTTCAAGGTTGTTTTTTCAACATATGTTAATTAAGTTGTTGAAAACCTACAGAGGTCTAAGCTTTTTCAGAGGCGCTTGTCGCATTAACACTGCCTCATACGCCCGACCGCTGCTGCGCAGCGACCGGGCTATTTTAAGACTTGTTTTTTCAGAGGTGGCGCGAGCTTTGCTCGCACCACCTCTGAAAAAACACTATAATAAAAGTGCGCCGCAAGGTAGGCGCAGCATTATTTGTATTATAGGGCATATTGGAAGTTTCACTGCCATTTGAACCTATTAATTTTTTTAAAGCCCGGTCGCGCCGAAGGCGCGGTCGGGCTTTTAAATATCATTCTTCTTCCTGAAGATCCTCAGGGATCTCAAGATTGCCGGGTTCATCGTCGAATTCTTCTTCGTTGATATCCTCAGCATCCTCGCTGCTGTCGTTCTGATCCTCATGCGGAGCTCTTGCTATTGTTGCTATCTTGCTGTCGTCTGTGGTCTTCATAACGATAACGCCCTTTGACGGCCTTGCACAGATGCGTATCGAAGAAGCCTCTATCCTTATGATAACACCGTTATCGGAGATCATTATAATATCATCGTCAAGATCAACGGCCTTTATTGCGGCGACCTTGCCCCATTTGTCAGTATGATAGTTCTTCAGACCTGAGCCGCCTCTGCTCTGGATGCGGTAATCATCAACATTTGAAAGCCTTCCGTAGCCGGTCTCGGTAACTGTAAGTATCAGAGCGCCCTCGCGGAGCATCGACATACCTATTACCGAATCTCCTTCACGAAGAGTAAGTGCCTTTACGCCTCTTGCAGTCCTGCTCATTGCACGGACATCCGTTTCGTTGAAGCGTATCGCCATACCGTCCTTGGTCGCTACAAGAAGCTCGCAGCTTCCGTCCGTGAGACGTACCCAGACAAGCTCATCGTCCTCATCGAGATCTATTGCGATAAGTCCGCCCTTGCGGTTCGTGTAGAAATCCTTTGTAGGTGTTCTCTTGATAATGCCATTTTTGGTTATCATAACAAGGAACATGTTCTCGTCGCCGCTTTCGGGCACCCTTATCATTGAGGTGACCTTTTCGTCTGCGCCGAGCGGCAGGAGATTATTGATATTCATGCCCTTTGATGTCCTTGAACCCTCGGGTATTTCAAAGCATTTGAGCCTGTAGACCTTTCCGAGATTCGTAAAGAACAGAACATGGTCATGCGTGCCGCTTATGAACATTTCCGTTGCAACATCCTCGTCTCTGCGGTTCATTCCGCTGATACCTCTGCCTCCTCTGCGCTGGGTATGGTATGTATCCATCTTCTGACGCTTTACATAGCCGAGGTTCGTCATTGTTACAACGCAGTTTTCATACGGGATAAGATCCTCTATATCGACCTCTCCGCTGACCACTGCTATCTCGGTGCGGCGCTCGTCGCCGAATTTTCTCTTTATTTCGCCAAGCTCTGCCTTTATTATACCGAGAAGCCTTTCGCCGTTTGAAAGTATATCCTTATAATCGGCTATCTTCTCTCTAAGCGCGGCAAGCTCTGCCTCTATCTTCTCTCTTTCCAGACCTGAAAGCTGACCTAAACGCATAGCGACTATCGCCTGCGTCTGAGGCTCGTCAAGACCGAATCTTTCTGAAAGATTTGCCTTTGCAGTAGGTATGTCCTTTGAAGAACGGATTATCTTGATGACCTCGTCAATGAAGTCAACTGCTATTTTCAGACCTTCAAGGATATGTTCCCTTTCCTCTGCTTTTTTAAGGTCAAATATCGTCCTTCTTGTGATGACTTCTACCTGGAAATCTATATAGTTCTGCAGTATATCCTTCAGGTTGAGTACCTTAGGAACACCGTTTACTATCGCAAGCATAATGATGCCGTAGGTGACCTGCATCTGACTGTATTTATAAAGATTATTCAGGACTATCTGAGGAGAAGCCTCACGCTTGAGGGTTATTTCCACATGCATTCCGTTTCTGTCGGAATGGTCTTCGATATTGGAAATGCCCTCTATCCTCTTTGTCTTTACCATATCGGCAATGCTCTGTACAAGCTCTGCTTTATTTACCTGATACGGAAGCTCTGTTACAACTATTTTGAATCTGCCGTTCTTTTCCTCTGCTATCTCAGCTCTGGCACGAACGGTTATTTTTGCTCTTCCGGTCGCATATGCAGCTCTGATACCGGCTTTACCCATAATAATGCCGCCTGTCGGAAAATCCGGCCCCTTTATGTGCTGCATTATTTCCTCAAGATCGGCGTCCGGGTTATCTATAACACAGTCAACAGCGTCAATTACCTCGCCGAGATTATGAGGCGGGATATTTGTTGCCATACCTACAGCTATACCCTTTGAGCCATTTACAAGAAGGTTCGGAAAGCGCGACGGCAGAACAGACGGTTCCTTGCGGCTATCGTCATAGTTCGGTATGTAATCAACAGTTTCCTTGTCAATATCCGTCAGCATCTCTACGGATATCTTGCTCATTCTTGCTTCGGTATAACGGTAAGCAGCAGGCGGATCTCCGTCTACGGAGCCGAAGTTTCCATGGCCGTCTACAAGCGTATACCTCATTGAAAAATCCTGAGCAAGACGTACAAGTGCATCGTATACAGAGCTGTCTCCGTGGGGATGATATCTGCCGAGAACATTACCTACCGTGGTAGCGCACTTTTTGTAAGGCTTTTCGGGGGTAAGTCCGTCCTCATACTGTGAATACAGTATTCTTCTGTGAACAGGCTTTAGTCCGTCCCTTACATCAGGCAATGCTCTTGAAACTATAACAGACATAGAATAGTCAAGAAAAGACTGTTTCATTTCCTTTTCTATATTTACGTCTATTATTTTGGATTGAGCCAATGCTTCCTGTATATCCAAATCCTACACCTCTTTCATGGTCTTCATAATCTTTTATATTTTTCCTCTCCGATAAAAGACCTGAGTGTCTCAAGCTTTTCTTCATCGAGTATCCTTTTTGAAATAAAGCAGTATTCGTCGTTGTCAAGAAAAATGATGACTGTATTTTTACCCTCGACCGCTTTGAAAATGTATTCTGCAGGTATCCTGAGCTTATGGTCATCGCTTTTCATTTCAAAATACTTACCGCCGAAAACAAATTCTCTCGACCCGAGCTTTTCTTTATTATATCTGTAAAAGCTTCTTGCCTGACTCTTCATCAAAAGCGGTTCTATCACGTCATAGTACGAAATGCAGTAAAACCCGATAAATATCAGAAGCACCCAGCAGATATTCTGAAAAATATTTCCGCCGATATTGATAAAGGCAAGGCCTCCGCACAAAACGGCTGTTATTCCTGTAATTAACAGTACTATCTTATTCGTGCGAGGTATGGTGCAATATGAGCGCAGGATACTCATATCAAGAAAATCGTTTTCAGTTATAAGAAAGCTTACTCTTACTTCATTTTCCATGCTCATCATCTCTTTTTGAAGCAGATGCTTTTTTTACCTTGCTTCTGTACTTTTTTACGAGCTCTCTTTGAAAATGCTCTGAAAGGATATCCCTTTGCTCATCGGTAAGACATCTTTTTGAAATGACCAGAAACCTTTTTTCAAAGCCGCCTGTAAGCACGAATATCTCATCCGTTTCTAAACAGTAAGTGATATCCGTGTTATATCTCTTTATAAACTCATTTTCATTTTTCATTATCACATGATCCCTGTAGACATCAAAGCGGTATTTCTTTGAAATAAGCCTTGAAGTTTTGAAATCATGCTCTCCTCTTAGTCTGGCCTTGTGCGGAAGGATATACAGATAATATGTACACAGATAAGCGCTTATAAGTATCACTATCACTGCAACAGGCACTCTTGAAGGATCGTAGTTATTTATCATTATAACAAACAGCATAACGATAAAAACAGCAAAAAACACCGAAGCCTTTATCCCTCTGTTTTTTGAGCTGCCGCATAATATATCCGTTATCCTGCAGCCCTCGGCATATTCTCTGATATTCAGTTCGTTTTCAAAGCTGAGAACAATGGTATTTCCTATCATTCATCCCACTCCGCCGTAACCATGCCGCAAAGCTTTTCATAAAGCATCGGATCTGCTTTTTTCAGGCTTACCGGGCGGAAGGTCTTACTGTCTACAAAACCGTGAACAGTGCTCCCTTCTGCCTTTGTTTCTCCGTCAAGCATGACTCTGTATGCAAATTCTATTTTCGCAAAGCTCACATGCACAAGTCTTGTTTCTATCGTTACCTCATCTTCATATCTTACGGGGCTGTGATATTTGCAGTTAAGCTGTGAAAGCGGCAGCATAATGCCGCTTTTTTCGATCTGTGTATATGTTACCCCGACAGCTTTTATGAATTCCGTTCTTGCCGCCTCGAACCATACCGCATAGACTGAATGATGTATGATCCCCATCATATCGGTTTCGGCATATCTGGCGGTTATCTTCAGTCTGTTTATTTTTTCCATATCATTATCTCGGTTCTGTTCCGGAAAGCAGTATTGCCCTGATCTCGTTTATGACATCAGGCTCCATTACCCTTTCGGGAATGGCAAAGGCTCTGTCCTTTTCCGTAAAGATCATTATTATGTTGTCAAATTCCTCTGCTTTGGATGTTCCGTCAAGCTCTATGCTCCACTGGCCGTCTTCTCTGCCTATGTCAATATGAGTCGGGTATATCTCAGCCTCTATCGTATTTCCGTCTGCAAGGGTCTTTGCCATGCTTTTCAGATAAAGTCTCGGAAAGATCCATATCACAGCTATCATCACAAGGCTTATAATACCAAAAAACAGGTTGAAGGAGCTGTACTGGCTTTTTGATGTAAAAAATACCACAAAAAACAGCACCGCCGCAATACCTAAGATGATACTCTGTAAAACTGCCCTTGCGCCCTTGGTCTTGATAATGTCACTGTGATAAAGACATCTGAACATTTCTTCCTGAGTGAGAACATAAGAAAGACGTATCCCGGTTTCCGGTATTTCATATTCCTCAGCATCGTCATCGCTTACATATTCTGCTTCGGAGCCGTCCCATTCCGGATTCTCTTCATTATCGTTTTCTGTTTTCTTTTCCGATGCCTTCAGATCATCAATATCTGAAGGCTTATTACTGTCGTTGTCAGTCATATATTTATTCCTTTCAATATGTTATACGTCAAGATTCTGAACGTATTTTGCGTTCTTTTCTATAAACTCACGCCTCGGCTCTACCTTATCGCCCATCAGTATCGTAAATACCTCGTCGGCGGCGGCAGCGTCCTCCATTTCCACCCTGAGCATTATCCTTGTTGCAGGATCCATTGTAGTCTCCCAAAGCTGCTGAGGATCCATTTCACCGAGACCTTTATATCTCTGTACCTCATACTTGCCGCCGAGCTGAGACATTATCTTATCTCTTTCATCGTCGCTGTAAGCATAATAGTGGTCGTTTTTACCCTTTGTTATCCTGTACAGAGGCGGCTGAGCTATGTATACATGCCCCTCTTCGATAAGAGGACGCATAAAGCGGAAAAAGAAGGTGAGCATCAGCGTTCTGATATGAGAACCGTCAACATCCGCATCGGCCATTATGATTATCTTGCCGTAGCGAAGCTTTGAAAGGTCTATTTCATCACCCAGACCACAGCCAAGAGCGGTTATGACAGGCATCAGCTTATCATTGCCGTAGACCTTGTCGAGTCTTGCCTTTTCTACGTTAAGCATTTTTCCCCAGAGCGGAAGTATTGCCTGAAAACGACGGTCACGTCCTCCCTTTGCAGAGCCTCCTGCGGAATCTCCCTCTACGATGTATATTTCAGTTTCATCAACATTCTTTGACTGGCAGTCCGCAAGCTTGCCAGGAAGACCTGCGCCCTCCATGGCTGTTTTGCGCCTTGCAAGGTCTCTCGCCTTTCTTGCGGCCTCCCTTGCCTTTGCTGCCATTATTGCCTTATCAAATATTGCCTTGGCCGTTGCAGGATTTTCTTCAAGATACTGCTCCAGCTTATCTGATATCAGCTTGTCTACAAGAGTACGTATGGATGTGTTGCCGAGCTTTGCTTTTGTCTGGCTTTCAAACTGAGCGTCCTTGAGCTTAACGCTGATAACTGCCGTAAGACCTTCTCTGACATCCTCGCCGCTGAGTCCCTTTTCACCTTCCTTGATGATATTGAACTTTTTGGCGTAATCGTTCATTACCCTCGTGAGAGCTCTTTTGAAGCCCTCTTCGTGAGTACCGCCGTCGGTAGTGTGGATATTATTTGCAAACGAAAGCAGGAGCTCATTGTAGCTGTCGTTATACTGCATCGCTATTTCAGCGGAAGCCGTATCGTCCTCATTTTTTGCGGAAAAATGCATGATATCCGGGTGGATAACATCAAGTCCCCTCTTTTTATGAACATAATCTACAAAGCTTGAAACGCCGCCTTCGTAGCAGAATTCATCGCTGACTATGTTATCGGGGTCTCTGAGATCCTTCAGCTCTATATGGATACCGGCATTAAGGAATGCCTGCTCGCGAAGCCTTACCGACAGAGTTTCATAATCATAGACCTGGGTCTCGACAAAAACCTCCGGGTCTGCCTTGAAGGTCACAACAGTACCCTTGCGCTCAGTCTCCCCTAACTTTTCAAGCTCAGTTACCTGATTTCCTCTTTCAAAGCGCTGACGGTAGATGTTTTCTCCGTCATATACCTCTACCTCCGTCCATTCGGAAAGAGCATTTACTACGGAAGCACCTACGCCATGCAGACCTCCTGCGACCTTATATCCGCCGCCGCCGAATTTACCGCCGGCATGAAGAACGGTAAATACTACCGTAACGGCAGGTATTCCGAGCTTAGGCTGTATGCCTACAGGTATTCCTCGTCCGTTGTCGCTTACCCTGACTATCTCTCCGGGAAGAAGCTCAACGTCTATTTTTGTACAGTATCCGGCAAGAGCCTCGTCTATGGAATTGTCTACTATCTCATAAACAAGATGGTGCAGTCCTCTCGGACCGGTGGAACCGATATACATACCCGGTCTTTTTCTTACAGCCTCCAGGCCTTCGAGCACCTGTATGTCTTCTGCGCCGTATTCCTGATTGGTCTGAGAAATATCGTTGTTATCCATTGTCATTTCTTACCTCCGTTATTTACCGACCTTTGTCTCCTTGTTTCTCTTTTTTCAGCCTTTGAAGGCTTTTCCTTTATGAAGCGAACCGTCAGCGGAAGCATAAGAACACCTGCGGCTGCGGCTGCCGCATCGGCAGCTGTAAGCATCATAAAGCCGGGAAAACTCATTCCCTTTGATGTATATAGAACTATGAGATTAAATATTACCGAAATAATTATTACCGCGGATATCATAACAGCCGTTCCGGTACGTTTTTCCACCCGGAATTTCTTTTTACAGTGAATACACATCCGCGGACCGCTTTTTATATGTGCCGTTTCACTGTAAGTATAGACAAGCCCGCAGTGAGGGCACACCGGAAGTGACAAAAGCTTCATTTCACTTTCCTCTTCCGCCGAAGATAAAGGAGACTTCCCCGTTTTCTTCCGGAGCATCCTCTGCCGGCTTATCGGCAGGCTCATATATCCTTACATCCTCTTCTGCTTCCGTCTGAGAAGGACCTGAGATATCAAGGTCAAGTATTCCCTCCTGTGAAGCAGCGACAGGTTCTGATGATACTTCTTCAGCTTCCGTATGATGTGACATTTTCTTTGCATCTGCAAAGCTGCGCCTGAAATCATCACTCACATCAAGCTCTATAGGCTGCTCCGGCATTACTGTGACAGGGTGTCTTGTCTGAACATCAGCTGCAGGAACAGGATTTATTTTTCTTTTCAGTTTATTAACGGCAGATTTATCGGTGCATGGCTCCAATCTTACAAAAAACGGAACAGCAAGATAGAATACCACAAAAGGAGCAAACACATACAGTATCCCATGATAATCGCCATGATCCCCCATTGCCGTATACAGCACAAGTATAAGCAGTGAAAGCACTATAACGATACTGGCAATAGCATAAAGAGCCGTATGGATCACGACATTTGAAATGCATTTGCAGCCCTTGCACACATGCTCGCCTTTTGTTTTGAGTACGTTTGCGCCGATTATTGATACCTTCCTGTGACAATACGGACATTCCGTAAGTATCCTTTTTGACATACTAAGCACCATTTCCTTTCAAGGCAGTGAAGCCCGGTATACCGCTGACCTCTGTCGCTCTTTTCAATAGAGTCAATGATGAAAGCTGGCATATGTATATGATATATCCGTTTCTTTCCATACATACCACAAAAGATCGAGGAAGATCGTAGGATACATATACTATTCTTCCTTCCTTCTGTGCGCGGGACAAAAGCTCCCTTGTCTTTACGGATAAAGTTGCATTATCAAGATCAAATATTCCGATGATACTCTCTGAATCTACGACAGTATCTCCTCCGAGATGAAGATACATCATATCTCCTCCCTGATTATTTTTCCCTCATGCATATGCATGATATTTCCTTTTTTATCTGAAAGCTCGCAGCAGGTTATGAATACCTGCATGCCGCTCAGTCTTTTCAAAAGATAATCCTGCCTTGAGGGATCAAGCTCGCTCAAAACATCATCAAGAAGTATAACAGGCGGCTCTCCCCTCTTTTTTCCGAGTATTTCCGCCTCTGCAAGCTTCATTGAAAGTACGGCAGATCGCTGCTGCCCCTGAGAACCGAAGCTTCTTGCCTCTTTGCCGTTTATCCTCACTATTATATCATCTCTGTGAGGACCTGATGTGGTATAGCCGAGATAAATATCGTCGCTTTGCCGGCGCCTGAGAGAATCAAGCAGCTTTCCGGCAGTTTCTTTTTTGTTTGTCGGATCCTCGGCACCGAAATTTGTTCTGTATTCTGTCTCAAGCTTTTCTTTTCCGGATGATATTCCGTCATAAAAAGCAGAGGCTGATCTTCTCAGCTCAGCGCAGTAAAGATATCTTTCGGCACATATCTCAGCTCCCTGGGCGGCAAGCCTTTCGTTCCAGATATCAAGGGTGTCTTCAAGCTCTCTGTGTCTCGGTATATCTTTAAGAAGAGCGTTTCTTTCGTTTATTATCCTTTTGTATTTAGCAACTCTCGAAGCATATGCAGGCTTTATCTGACATATTGCTCCGTCCATAAAAGAACGTCTTTCCTCAGGACCGCTTTTAATAAGTGTAAGATGATCGGGTGAAAATACTACGGCGCAAAAGCAGCCTATTATCTGAGAAAGACCTTTTTTCTGAACATCGTTCAAAACGGCAGCTCTCGTGTTGTTTTTAAGGGTAAGCTCTAATTTCTGAGTTCTTCCGTCTGCTTCAAAATCAAGAATTATGACAGCCTCTTTTTTTCCGAAGGCTATCATTTCCCTTTCCTTTGAGCCGCGAAAGGATCTTCCTCCGGTAAAAAGCCACAGACATTCTATCAGATTGGTCTTTCCCTGGGCGTTATCGCCGAAGATCACATTTATTTTTTCAGAAGGATATATATATCCGTTTTCAAGGTTTCTGAAACCGTTAAATTCGAGGCGTTTTACAAACAAATCAGCACACCTCGATCAGAGTCTGCTCAAATTCAGCCTTGTCGCCTGACCTGAGTTTTTTTCCTCTCATAGTGCATACTTCACCGTTAAGCCTGACTTCTCCTGCCTGAATGGCAAGCTTTGCCTGGCCGCCTGTTTCAAAGCAGCCTGCAAGTTTCAGAGCATTGTCGAGCCTTATATATTCCTCGCCGGGTCTCAGCGTTATTTTTTCACGATTCATCTTGCTAACCTCATCGGAACCAGAATAAACAGGAAGCTGTCGCCCTCTGTCGGTTTTATCACCATAGGCTTTACGGAACCGCTGAGGTATATTTTTACCTCGTCGGTATCGCTGTTTTTCAGAGCATCGAGAAGGTATCTGTTATTGAAGCCTATTTCAACGCTCTCGCCCTGCATTTCTACTTCTATTTCATCTCTTCCCTGACCGTACATCGTATTGCAGGTGGTAGTTATCAGGTTTTCATCAATATAGCAGCGTATGGGGCTTTTCATTTTATCTGTAAGCAAAAGGGACATTCTTTCCACTGTGCTGATAAATTTTCTTGTGTTTACGGTAAGCTCTGTAGTGTGTGTGGTGGGTATTGCACTGCGGTAGCTGATGAATTCTGTTTCGAGCAGCTTTGATATAAGTGAATATTCTCCCATGCGGAATATTATGTGTCTTCCGGCTGTGGCTATTTCTGCAGTTTCTGTATCGGGAGTTATAAGTCTCAGTACTTCCTGAAGAGATCTTCCGGGTACGATGAATGACTTTTCCCCGTCGTAATCTATTTTTTCTGTTCTTATTGCAAGTCTTATACCGTCTACGGACACGATACGCATGTTTCCTTCTTCTATTTCAAAAAGTGAACCTGTATAGGCGGGCTTTGCATCGTTTTCGGAAATAGCATATATTGTCTGACGGATCATGCTTGAAAGGATCTGTGCGTCCATTTTTATTATATCGCGGCTTCTGATAACAGGAAGCTCCGGATAATCCTCTGCAGGCATTCCCGTTATTTTGTAATTTGATTTTCCGCTCGTTATGTAAACGATATTTTTTTCGTCTACTTCTATAGTTATTGAATCCTCAGGCATTTTTCTGATGATCTCTGAAAAAAGCTTTGCTGTTATAACAGATGAGCCTTCTTTTTCGATCCTTGCATCCATTGTCGTCTGCATACACATTTCGGTATTATATCCGGTAAGTGTTATGGTCCCGTTTTCCGCTTTTATGAGGATGCCCTCAAGAATAGGCTTTACTGTCTTGGGAGCAACAGCTCTTTGAACATTTGAAACGGCATCCGAAAGCTTATGTCGGTTGCATGTGAATTTCATACGAATCATTCCTTTTTTCGTGGTGGGCTGATATATATAATATAATAATTTTAGTATTAGTATTAGAGGATGTCAAAAAGTTGAAACAGCATTTGTTTTCAGTTTCAGTGCGGTTTCTGTCATTTTTCTGTGTGTTGGTTATGTGTGCAGAAATTGTTGAAATATACAGGCATAAACTGTTCTGTTAACATGTCTGTTGAAATATGTTGGTTGAATGTTGAGTAAAAGTTGAAAATCCTGAACTGTTATTTTTCTGATATCAACTGTGTTCTGTTGAAAAGTTTAAAATGTTTCAACCTTATCTGTTTCTTATATTTTTGATTATTTCCTCTACCGTAGACTTGAATTTAGGATCCTTTTCCATAGTCTGATCCATCTGTTTAAGAGCATATACTATTGTAGAATGATCCCTTCCGCCGAATTCTTCGCCTATAAGATTCATAGACATGTTCGTTATTTCTCTTACTGCGTAAATTGCGACCTTTCTTGCGTTTGAAACATTGGAATTTCTCTTTGAAGAGCGTATATCTTCACCTGAAAGTCCGTAATGACGGCCTACCTCGTCTATAATCATTTCGACAGTCAGCGGAGGCGGCTGATCGTTATTCAGTATTTCTGATATTGTTTTCTGAGCAACGTTTATTGTTATCTTGTCTCCGTAGAGCTGATTTTTTGCTTTCAGTTTCTTTACTACGCCTTCAAGCTGTCTGATATTTGTCTTGAGCCTTGTTGCTATGTATTCCGTAACATCATCCGGCAGCTCAATCCCGAGAAGCTCTGCCTTGCGGCGTATTATTGCTATTCTCGTTTCGTAATCCGGCGGCTGTATATCTGCGATAAGTCCGGATTCAAAACGGCTGCGGAGCCTGTCCTCAAGTGTTTTTATTTCCTTGGGCGGACGGTCTGATGTCAGAACTATCTGGCTTTTTGCTTCAAAAAGTGAATTGAAGGTGTGGAAGAATTCCTCCTGCGTGGCTTCCTTTCCTCCGATAAACTGGATATCGTCCACAAGGAGAACGTCTGCCTTGCGGTATTTCTGACGGAATTCTGCATTATTATTAAGTCTTATGGCTTCGATCATTTCGTTTGTAAAATCGTCGCCCTTGACATATACGATAGCCTTTTCCGGATTATTCCTGCGTATTTCATTGCGTATGGCATAGAGCAGATGGGTCTTGCCGAGACCTGAATTTCCGTAAATGAACAAAGGGTTATAAGCCCTTACCGGATTAGTGGCAACGGCGAGCGATGCGGCATGTGCGAATTTGTTTGACGATCCTACTATAAAGGTATCGAAGGTAAATTCGTAGTCCGCGTTTATCATGCTTTCATTGAGCTCTTTTTCGTTATGTTCTATCTCCTCCGGAAGAGTAAGAACTATCTCTATCCCCTTTCCGAATACATTTTCAAAGGCTTCGTTAAGAAGCTGCATATAGCAGTTGATCAGTATTCCTCTCTGAAAATCAGTAGGGACCATAAGTATCGCTTTTCCTTCCACGAAATCAAGCGATACAGGGGTTATTTTGCTTATCCAAGTTTTGTAGGCAACGTCTGTGATATTGTTTTTACAATATTCGCAGATCAGATCCCACGCCTCTGTAAATGAATCCATAAATTCATTCTCTCCTGTTTCTTAAATATTTTCATTTGTTTTACCGCAGAATATGCGATCTTTCCTTGTTTTTTCTTGTCTCCCGTAAAATGAGACAATTATACAGTGTTATTATAACATAAAATTAAACCTAATTCAATCGCCGAAGGCGAAATTTTGAATAATTTTATTAAACGTTCGCACAGGCGTCGGTTGAGG
>CADCPT010000106.1 GCA_902803385.1 uncultured Ruminococcus sp. | reverse complement strand
CAGCAATACGTCCCTTATAGCCCTTCTTTGAGCATTTATCACAGCCGCAGGCTCTGTACAGAGTAATTTCTTCATTAGGATCCAGTCTGAGACCAATCCTTTCATTCTCATCAGGAACATACGCTTCTTTACAGCTTACACAAAGTCTTCTTGCAAGCTTCTGAGCTATAATTCCCAGAAGAGCAGAGGATACCATGTAAGGTTCTATACCCATATCTACAAGACGTGCAACCGAGCTTGGCGCATCGTATGTATGCAGTGTAGACAATACCAAGTGTCCCGTGATAGCAGCCTGTACAGCGATACCGGCGGTCTCACCATCACGGATCTCACCGATCATGATAATATCCGGGTCCTGACGAAGAATACTTCTCAGGGCAGCCGCAAATGTAAGACCTGCTTTTTCGTTTGTCTGTACCTGTGTGATACCGGGCTGAATCTGCTCAACAGGGTCTTCAACCGTGATGATATTGATGTCCTCACCCATTACTTCATGCAACGCTGTATAAAGTGTTGTAGATTTACCTGAACCTGTAGCACCCGTTACAAGTATGATGCCGCGGTTACTTTTTACAAGATGTTCAAATTTTTTCAGGTTCTCCGGGAGGAAGCCGATATTTTCTTTTTTCAGTTCCATTCCCAGAGAGGTCGTAATACGCATAACTATCTTCTCACCGAATATACTCGGGAGAACGGAAATACGGAAGTCGATATCCTTACCGCCTACGCTGTATTTGATACGACCGTCCTGAGGGATACGTTTTTCGGCGATGTTCATGTTGCCGATAAATTTGATACGCGATGTAACCGAAGGTATCAGTTCGGGAGCCGTTTCCATGTAGGTCTGCAGCTTACCGTCGATACGGAAGCGTATACGCAGACATTTTTCCATCGGCTCGATATGGATATCGGAAGTCTTTGAGAAAATCGCTTCTTCGATCATACTGTTAACAAAACGGATGATAGGCTGGTCGTTTGCCTGAGCATCGTTCTGAGCCGCTGCTTCAGCTTCCTCCTGAGCCTTCGTTTTGCCTGCCTTGGATTCAAGGAATTCTCTCGCATCGTCGATAGCCTTCTGAGCTGCATACATTTCACGCAGCTTTGCAGTTATTTTTGAAGCCTCGCCTATGACGGGCTTTATTTTCATCTTAGTCGAAATCGATATATCCTTGAGTCCCTGATAATTCAGAGGGTCAGCTATCGCAACAGTAAGGAAGCGTCCCTCCTGCTCGATCGGAATGACCATATGCTGTGTTGCAAGATCCTCAGGGATGATACCGCCCATTTCTTCGGGAATGGTTATGGTATCAAGGTCAACATAGGGTATGAAGAGCTGCTTTTCGAGTGCCTTACAAACCTGCTGTTCGGTAACAATGCCGTCCTCGATGAGAATATCAGCCATACGCTTTTTGCTGGTTTTCTGTTTTTGAAGCACCTCGTCAAGCTGTTCTTCGGTGATATCTCCCGAATTAATGAGGATTTGTCCTATTCTCAAGTTACTTGCTCTCATGTCTTCAGCTCCTGTTATCTAAAAAGATCCAAATACATATTCAATAAACCCAGAACCTGATCGTAAAACGCCAGATAAACGACCAGAGCAGCTGCTATATACGGTCCGAAAGCGAGGTAGCCCTTGTAGGCGTCTTCCTCCTCCGGTACCTCCTCCGTCAGATCCTCCGCGGATCCTTCTTTGTTCTGTGATGCTTCACCGGTCTCAGCTCCGGGCGCTTCCTCACGTACTGCGCCAAGCTCATCCTTTTCAGATGCAGCCTCTTCCTTGTCAGAAGGCTTATCCGCCTCAGCGGCGACTGCTTCATCCTTTGCCGATACATCCTTGACCTCGCCGAATGCTTTTTCTTCAGGTCTGAAGCCGCGCACTATCAGCGCAATAACAAAAAACACTGTTGCAGTAAGGATAGAAAGCGCGAGAATTATCAGAGAAGCCGGAAAACCGGCAAGAAGACCTACGGCGGCAAAAAGCTTCACATCACCGAAGCCCATGCCCTCCTTGTGATAGACAAGGTTTCCGAGCAGGTCGATAAGGATCATTGCACCTGCGCAGATTGCAGCGCCTGCTATCGGCGACCACCACGCCGTATGGAACAGTCTGTAGCCCCACAGCAGATCACAGCCGCTTACAAGCAGACCCGAAACCGCAAGAGCTATTGTGAACTGATCCGGTATGATCTGATATTTCAGGTCTGATATCGCTATCATCAGACAGCACATGACCGTCGGTATCATCAGCAAAAAAGGGAGATCAAGTCCCCTGTTGAACTGCAGTCTGCACATAACGAGGGCGGCTGCGACCAGAACCGACACAGCCGGAGCTGTAGGGAGATATGATATCCTCTTTCCGCTTAAAAGCTCAGGTGAAGGTGTTTCATCAAAATCACAAAGCCATTTTGCTGGTATACGATTTATAATGAGATATGCAAGCGCCGTAACGGCAAAGCCTAAAACGACGCATATGCATATCCAGATAATACCTTCTGTTGTTGCGGCATATTCAAAAGGCTTCATTATGATGCAGTAGCCTCAGCCATTGTTGATGCCGGCAGACCCATATTTTCAGCACTGTTGAAATAGTAAAGCGTGATGGACATTGTCGCTACATACAGTTTGCCGCTTTCCTTGGAACCTGTCTGATCAAGTACTACGCTGCTTATGAAATATGAACCGTCAGATTCAGATTCAAAGTATCTCATTGTTTCAAGCATCTTCTCTTCTGTTGTAGAGAAGGTGTATGAAAGTGTAACAGTATAGAGCGGATCACCCGTTGCAGACTGTCTTCCTGCGCCGTCGGCAGCAGGCTCACTTACTGAAAGTGTTGACATATCATATCCGAGGTTTGAAAGCATGTCTCTGATATCATCAAGAGTTGATCTCGGGTTAACTGTAAGGCTTGCACTCTTGAGGTTGAACTCAGCCTTCATGCGTGCAATGTCCTCTTCTACCTGTGTGCTTCTGTTAAGGTAATCCTGATATTTGTTGATCTCTGCCGTAGCAGATGCGTGGTCTCTGTTATATGTATCTATCTGTCCGGTGAATTTCATAAAGCCGAAAATGAGAAACAGCAATGCGACAAGAAGAATGACCGCTATCGCAATAACGAAACCCGGAATTTTAAACTGTTGCTTTTTTTCCATTGTTGTTTACCTCCGTAAGTCAGTTATTTACCGACCGTTATTAAGCCGCACTTTCAGGCGCAGCTGACGCTGTGTCGTCAGGAGCACTTGAAACGCTGATATCAGGGGAAGGTTCTGAGGTCGTTTCCTTCGTAGAAACAGGGATTTCCTTATTCTTCTCAGCTTCCTTTGCTGCTGCTGCATCCTCTGCGGCCTTTGCAATAGTGCTGTCTGTTACTGTAATAACAACCGGAGCAGTCATGCTCTGAGCGCTTGTTCCGTTGTTTGTATATGTAAGAGTAACAACGTCGGAAACCTTGAAATAACCGCCTTCGTTGACACTGTCGCGGAATTCGATGTAGCTCGGATAGTCCTTTACCGTTACCGTTGTGGTAAAGGAATGATTAAAGTTGTCAAGATTGATCGAAGAAATACTGTTGACCTTGTCTCTTACCTGGGTAAAGAATTCTGTGAGCTGATCTGCGGTCTTGAGGCTGGTGTTGGGAAGCATCGCAAGGTCGGACTCCATATCAGCGACCTTCTTCTTCCAGGTAGCCTCTTCAGCAATAAGCTTCTTTGCAGGATCATAACGAGGATCGTTGAGCTGTGCGTTATCATTGTTCTTTCTGAATTCAAGCGAAAGCCATGTTCCGCATGTTGCAACTATCCAGATACCGAGAGCGATACCAAGACCTGCGGCAACATATGTGCCTATCTTGTTGCTGCCCTTTTCCTTCATTGCAGTCAGGATGTTTGCCTCGCCCATGAGCAGGTTTGCTTCCTGAGAGGGCATTGTGAGAACGCCGTTGAGAGTTATGAAGGATGTAGTATCATAGCCCTTTTCAGCAGCGGATGCTGCTGCAACAGGAGGCTGTGAACCGCCGGCAAACAGGCGGGTGATGTTCTCCATAGGAGCTGAAAGACCGACCTGGCGGCAATAGTTAGCGATATTCGGCAGCTTTGCAAGAGCATCCACAAGCACGATCTCATCTATGTCGAGACGCTTTGTGGAGATTACCATTCTCAGATTTCTGAGGATCTCGCCTGCTGCGTTATCAAGCATCGTCATAGTCTGCTTGCGTGTGCCTGCAGACTTACATTTATTACATACGCCGAGACCTTCCTGACGGATAAGGTCGATAGCGCCCATTTTACTCATACCGAATTCAAGAGAGAACAGCTCTGCTATATCCTCAAGAACACTGGAGAAGGACTGCTGGAACACAGGCGCACCGTTATGGAGAACGACAAGTCTGGTTGCTGCAAAATCCATAGAAATAACGGCGATAGCTCTTGTTGCAGAGTTGACGTCCGCCTTACAGGTATGAAGCATGCCGGCGATAGGAGGACAGATCTTTACAACTCGGATGCCCTCTTTCTCGAAGCTTGCTCTGATATCGGTGAGCATACCGGTATTCATAGCAAAGAGAGAAGCCGATATCTCATCCGACTTGTTCTGCTTACCGTATTGCTGACCGTACTCGAAGTTCAGAATGGTGTACTTGTCGACCTCCTGGTGAAGTACGTTTTCAGCCTCAACTCGTGCAAATGTCGGAAGAAGCTTATCCTTTGCGGGAGCATGCTTATATTCCTTTGTAATAAGAACGTCTTCATCCTCTATGCAGACAAAAACATCGCCGAGCTCCATGCTTACGCTTTCCGCGCAGCGCTTAACAAACGCCGCCATTTCATCAGTTTTTTCAAACGGATGATCCTTCAGCGAATCATTCAGCTCAAAGATCTGAGGAACGTTGAAGGTAGTAGGAATTGATGATGATTTTCTCGATTTTACTGCAAACCCACCTTCAGGCTTATCATACTCCGCGGGAGTAAGGATAAGAAGTCCTCGTGTGATCTGCAGCACGGTAGCTACTGTTTTCATAAATACACCACACTCTTAAAAATTTTTTACTGCTGTCCGGATAAACAGCGCCAGGAAAATGAAATACCAAACCCATTGCCCGTAGCAGAGCATGGGTTTTATTGTACAAACACCCCTAAAGTCACGTTATCCTTTTTGTTATTTTATCACAAAAATACTTATATTACAATAATTATTTTATAAATGGCGTTTTTTTGTGCACATAGCAAGAATTTTCGATCTAATTTTTGTCAGTTTGCACTATTGTTTTTTCCCGATTACAAATTCACACACTAAGCGAAAAAATTCTGCATAACTTCTGCACACACATTTTTTGTATTAAGGAACCACTGAATAAATCACGCCTGTCGGCTCAGTACTCATCTCGCTGCGCCCGTAGGAAGTGCCCTTGGGGTACATCTTTTCCGCCATCTTGCACCAAATTCGCTTGAAAACCGACAGGTT
>CADCPT010000105.1 GCA_902803385.1 uncultured Ruminococcus sp. | reverse complement strand
ATCCGATTGAACAGATTTGGAAAGAACTTCGAGCCAGAGGCTTCCATAATGAAGTATTCCAGACGCTTGACAAAGTCGTTGACCGCTTGTGCGATACCATCCGCAGCCTGACCCATGAAACCATCCGCAGTATCACGGGTCGCTCTTGGATACTGTCATGTTTTATTTAAGGAAGAGTATTACAGCGGCTTTGCTGCTTGCTGTAAAGCGCAGAAGATACAACAACAATAATAAATAATATCAGGACACTTGCGTTTGAAAATGGCAGGGTATCCACAGTGCTTGTGAGTACTCTGCCGTTAATATGAAATTATATTCGGAGGTATAGAAAAATGGAAAAGGTTTTATCGGATTATTCCTCGCACTCGCATCTATTGCTTTGCTTGTTGTGGCATATATGGTGCCGATGGCAAAGCTCACTGGTTTTGGCATTGACGGAAAAGTGAGCTTCTATGGCAATACCAATGTTACCTTCATCTGGATAAGTGTGCTGTGCGCCGTTGCGGCTATTGTATTCGGCGTTATGTCGAGAAAAGATAAGGATAAAAAGGGTCCGCGCAAAGCAGGCATTATCCTCGGTATACTCTGCGTTATTGCAGGTCTGTTATCCGCATTGATAATCGGTATGCTCACTATGATCACGGATTATATAAACAGCGACGGTAAAAGCGGTCTCATCGCTGAAGAACTGGAGAAGGATTCCAGTCAGAAAGAAAATGTAGACAAAATCATAAGAGAGCTCCAGAAATCGGCAGGCGTGCCCGAAACAGGTATTGGCATATCCTCTGACAAAAACTCCGATACTGAAAACACAAAGAACTCTGACAATACTGAAAGCCCTGAAGCTTCGGAAGGATAAGGAACTATCGCACAAAGCAAAAGGAGGACGAGCATGGAGTACATCGTTACTACAGAAGGACTTACCAAAACCTACGGCGGCAGGAATGCGGCAGACAACATCAATATTCACATCCGTCCCGGTGAAATCTACGGACTTATCGGCAGAAACGGTGCCGGAAAAACCACGGTAATGCGTATGCTGAGCGGATTGTCCAATCCGTCCAAAGGTACTATGACTCTTTTCGGAAAGCAGGGCTCAGAGGCAAACGCCGAGCGAAAAAAGATTGGCGTGCTTATCGAAAACCCGGGAATTTACAGCAATATGTCCGCCTACAAAAACCTCAAGATCAAAGCTATTGCCATGGGTTGCGATACCAAAAACGGATATATCGAAAATATCCTTCAGCTCATCGGACTTGAGAATACCGGAAAAAAGCCGGTCGGTTCATTTTCATTAGGTATGCGTCAGCGTCTTGGCATCGGTCTTGCACTGATTGGTGACCCTGAATTGATTATACTTGACGAGCCTATCAACGGACTTGATCCCCAGGGTATAGTTGAAGTAAGACAAATGCTGGCAAAGCTCCGTGATGAAAATGGCATTACTGTAATGATATCCAGCCATATTCTTGATGAGCTGGGCAAGCTTGCCGACTCATACGGTATCATCCACGAGGGAAAGCAGATAGATGAATTCTCTACTGACGAACTGCACAAACGCTGCGGAAAATATATTGCCGTCAATACGGACGACAACAACGCTGCCGTCGAGGTGCTGAAAAAGGCAGGCTTCAAAAAGACTGAGATCAGCGATGATAATGTCATTCGCATCAGCGAACGTCTTGAAGATGTAAAGCTCGCAGTAAAAGCATTGGTGGCATCAGATCTTGTTCCGAATCATGTCAGCGTTTCTGATATTTCTCTTGAGGATTATTATCTTAGCGTTACAGGAGGCGATCATAATGGGTAAACTGATAAAAATGGACTTTTACAGGCTGTTTCAGTCAAAGCTCTTCTGGATCCTTTGCGCCGTGACGTTTGGCATTGAAATGATAATATCCTTCGGATTACCGTTTCTGCTTGACATGGTAAAGAATTTTTCCGATAATCCGGATTCAAATAATATAACAAATGATGTCAGTTTCTCATCACTTGTTTCCGAACCGATTACCGGTCTGCTTCTGATAGTGATGTTTGCTTCTGTCACAGCATTTCTTTTTGCCGATATCAGAAACGGATATATCAAAAATATTGCAGGACAGCTTCCCAAAAAGGGACATACAGTCGTTTCAAAGTTTGTGGCTTCTATAATACATAATTTTATCTTTATGCTGTTTGGATTTTTGGGGTCATTTATCGGAAATCTTCTTTGTCCCAAAACAACCATTTTTTTCGATAACAAGATCCTGTCAGCGCTGGTTGTCGTCGTCCTTAATCTGATTCTCAGCATGGCAATGGTTTCTATTATTCTCTTTCTCACCACAGGACTGCGCAACAAGACGCTTGCAAGCATTGTCAGCGTTCTGTTCAGTGTCAGCGCCCTGAGCCTGCTTTATATGGGAATCAACAAACTGCTTGAAGTCGTAGGTCTCAAAGAGTTTGATATCGGAAATTATATGCCCGACCAACTTTATGGTCAGAAATTTGATTTGGCAGCGGTTAATTCTGTCATCAGTGCCGCCT
>CADCPT010000104.1 GCA_902803385.1 uncultured Ruminococcus sp. | reverse complement strand
CCGAGAGCCGCTGCGTCTGAATACCTGACAATGAACGGAAGTGCTGCTGTTTTTTCAGAAGCCCTTATGATCTCCTTTCCCCGTTCGTTCATTCCCAGAACTCTTATGTACTGGGGAGAGGGGGAAAGGCTTCGTTTTTCTATCCCGAGAAGAGCATAAAGCATTATTCTCCTTATCCTCGACATAGTATACCGCTTTGTTTTGACTGAAGATAAGATTCCGTCATAGCTTACTCCGTTGTGTACGGCGGAAAATATGCGGTTTTCAAGTCCTTCGCTTATCTCCGGCAGCAGAGCGATCTCTTCTTTACTCATGCTCCGGAGCCTGTAAAGAAAAGCAGCTTCAAGTCTTTTTATCCTGCTTTCGTCGGGGAGCACCGAAGCGTCATACAGACCTTTTGCGGCATCCGGTAAATAATGCGAGATGCTTTTGTTATTATAGAGCATTCCTCTGAGCGCGGATGCGCTTGCAAATTCGTCTTTCGTATCATGACTGTCGTGTTCCGCTCCGATGCGCTTTACAGCGACCGGTCTTATCGCGGAGTTAAGGCTCAGCAGGGCTTTGCAGTATTCAACTCCGAGAATATCGTTCGGACTTCCGAGGATGTCCGAAATCTCATTTCCGCAGATATCGAATACAGCTTTTTCTCTTGCTGCGGCAAAAGTCATTCCGCCTGACAGCTCATACTTCATCAGCTTCCGTACTGCGCTGTCTGATACGGCTTTAGCTGCTTTGATAATTGCGTCAGCATCTCCCGATTCGCTGCCGAATACAAGCTCATTAGTGCATCCGAAGGCTTTTGCAAGATATACTCCGCCGTATGCAAATCTTTCAGCGTATGCAGCTGCGTAAGTGAGAGGAAGCTCCGCTACCAGATCGGCTCCGCACATCAGGGCAGCTCTGGTACGTGTGTATTTATCAAATATTGCAGGTTCTCCGCGCTGAGTGAAATTCCCGCTCATTATGGTGATGATATGTGTTGCGCCGCGTTTGCGTGCTTCCTGCAGGAGATAGGCATGTCCGTTATGAAACGGATTGAATTCACATATTACAGCAGATGTTTTCATAGGCTTTCCTTTATTACTTACCGGGTCTGTGATACCGGATTATTCCATAGTGCTTTTCAGGGCAGCAAACCGCAAAGCCGATCGCTGCCCTGAATAATTATTATATAATTGTAAAATATATCACTTTGTTACAAGTGCCATTGTATCTCTTGCGATAACGATCTCCTCGTTTGTCGGGATAACAAATACTTCAACCTTGCTGTTTTCAGTTGAGATCTTGCCTTCAACGCCGCGGATAGCCTTTGCATTTACTTCATCGTCTATTTCAACTCCGATGTAGCCGAGCTTGTGGCAAACGTTTTCTCTGTGGCTGGACTGGTTCTCACCGATACCGGCAGTGAAAACAATAGCGTCAACGCCGCCGAGAACTGCAACATATGAGCCTATGTATTTGAGTATCTGATATTCGAGCATATCTATCGCAAGCTGAGCTCTTGCATTGCCTGCTTCAGCAGCAGCGCAAACATCTCTGTCGTCGCTGGATACGCCGGAAATTCCGAGGAAGCCTGACTTCTTGTTAAGTAGCGTATCCATCTCTGAGGGTGTGAAGCCTTCTTTTTCGGCAATAAACGTAACAACGGACGGGTCGAGGCAGCCTGTTCTTGTGCCCATCATAATACCGTCAAGGGGAGTAAGACCCATGCTTGTGTCTACTACCTTGCCTCCGTCTATAGCGGTGATGGATGATCCGTTGCCGAGATGGCATGTGATGATCTTAAGATCCTTTATATCCTTGCCCATAAGCTCGGCGCAGCGAGCTGAAACATAACGATGAGAGGTTCCGTGGAAGCCATAGCGGCGAACAGCATATTTTTCGTAATACTCATAGGGAACTGCATAGGTATATGCAACCTGGGGCATTGTGGAGTGGAAGGCTGTATCAAATACAACTACCTCGGGAACGTTTTTGCCGAATACATCGATGCATGCGCGTATGCCCTGAACGTGAGCTGCATTGTGGAGCGGTGCAAGAGGGATAAGGCTTTCTATATCCTCGATGACCTTTTCTGTAACAAGGCAGGATTCCTTGAAGATAGAACCGCCCTGTACAATACGGTGACCGATAGCTGCAATCTCTCCCAGATCCTTTACAACGCCGACCTTTTCGTCTGTAAGTGCGTTTTTGATCTGCATGAAGGCTTCGGTGTGGTTGTTCATAGTAACATCTGTTTCATACTTTCTGCCGTCGGCGGTAGTATGCTTGAAGTGACCGTCGATACCGATCCTTTCACAGTTGCCTTTTGCAAGTGTGCTTTCATCGGTCATGTCGATAAGCTGATACTTCATGGAAGAGCTGCCTGCATTGATAACAAGAATTTTCATTTTTTCAAGTCCTCTCATCTTTACTGTCGCCCCGGGGCGATTTTTCAATTATACTATATATGATATAACAAAACAGACGTAAATTCAATATTTTTGTAAAATAAAAATCAGATGATATGTTTTTCGGATATTCAAGGCGCGAAACGACCGCCCTTCGCGTTTTCCTTCGTGCGCCTACCCTGCGGCGCCGGCGTGCCGCAGGAGTCAGATCGCGCTGTAGTTTCGTGCAAACCACCGCCAGACCGCGCCTTCGGCACGACCTGGCTATTATTATTTAGTTTTTTCAGAGGTGCCAGGCGCTTTGCGCCTGGCACCTCTGAAAAAACACTATAAAAAGTGCGCCGCATGGTAGGCGCCGGAGCAGTGAAAAACACCTTGACACTTGTGAAATTAGATTATATAATTCTATTAGTTTGTTGAAAAAGGAGGATAGCCGGATGAAGAATAAAAAAAGCAAGCTTTCTGTCATTACTTCCGAAAACGCACAGCGATTTGATCCGGATATAGATACAGGCCTTACCTCAGAACAGGTCGGTCAGAGAATGAGGGAGGAGCTGTATAATAAAAATACCCAGCCTACAACAAAATCAGTAAAAAGGATATTCAAGGACAATATTGTTACCGTATTTAATATCATCAATATTATCCTTGGCATCCTTGTCTTTATAGTCGGTTCATATAAGAACATGCTTTTCCTCGGAGTTATGTTTTTTAATACCACTATCGGTATTATCCAGGAAATAAGAGCTAAAAGGACGATAGACCGTCTTGCGATAGTATCTGCAACTAAGGTAAATGTTGTACGCGACTCTGAAATGAAGGCAATCACAGTGGAAAAGATCGTTCTTGATGATATCGTTGAGTTTTCTCAGGGAAGTCAGATACCGGTCGACTGCATTGTCAGATCAGGAGAGATAGAGGTCAACGAATCCCTTCTTACCGGTGAATCCGACGCTATAAAAAAGCAGCCGGGGGACACGATCCTGTCCGGAAGCTTTGTTGTAAGCGGTAAATGCCGCGCAAAAGTTGAGCATGTAGCCGGAGATAACTATGCCTCCAAAATTTCCGCAGAGGCAAAATATGTCAAAAAGGTCAATTCGGAGATCATGAATACGCTCAATGGTATAATCCATTTCCTGACATTCGTTATTTTCCCGCTTTCCATACTTCTTTTTGTCAGACATTACTTTTTTGCGCCCTATGATGCTTCGCTTTTAGCAACAACTGTTTTCGGTCAGATACCAGAGCATCTGCAGCACGTGGTCGTTTCAACCGTTGCATCTATGACGAGCATAATCCCGGAGGGTCTTATGCTTCTTTCGAGTACGGTGCTTGCCGTTGGTGTTATTAGGCTGTCGGGCTATAAGGTTCTCGTTCAGGAGCTTTACTGCATCGAAACGCTTGCAAGGGTAGATGTTCTCTGCCTTGATAAGACAGGAACGATCACCGAGGGCTGTATGGAGGTAGCCGATGTCATTCCCTTCGGAAACGGAGAAAAGGATATCGTGGAAATGGCGCTGAGCGGGATAGTATCTGCTCTTGATGACAGCAATGCCACCTTTGAGGCTCTGCGCGACAGATACGGGACTTCAAGCGAAATGGTTCCTGTTTTCAGAGTTCCGTTTTCTTCGGAAAAGAAATGGTCGGGTGCAAGCTTTGAGGGGAGCGGCACCTACATTATGGGTGCGGCTGAGTTTATACTGAAGGAGGTCCCTGCGGAGCTTCGTGAAAAGCTTGAGGAATATTCAAGGGAATACCGTGCGATAATTGTTGCTCACAGTGATGAAATGCTCGAAAAGGACAGTGTTCCCGATGATGTTGAGGTAATAGGAATTGCACTCATAAATGACAAGATCCGCGCAGAAGCGCCCAAAACACTAAGGTATTTTGCAGATCAGAAGGTTGATGTCCGCATCATATCAGGTGATAATCCGGTCACTGTCTCCAATGTTGCAAAGCGTGCCGGAGTCAGAAACAGCGAATGCTATGTAGACGCCTCTACTCTGAAAACAGATGAGGATATTGCCGAGGCAATGAAGAAATACACAGTTTTCGGCAGAGTCACGCCTGCACAAAAAAAGAAATTCGTAATTGCGCTCAAACAGCAGGGTCATACGGTCGCTATGACAGGCGACGGAGTCAACGATGTTCTTGCTCTTAAGGAAGCGGACTGCTCCATTGCTATGGCTTCCGGCAGTGATGCGGCAAGGAGCGTTTCACAGCTTGTTCTGCTTGATTCCAATTTTGCCTCGATGCCGCAGGTCGTTGCGGAGGGCAGACGCTCAATAAACAATATTCAGCGCTCGGCAACACTGTTTATGTCCAAAACGATCTTCTCTGTTCTGCTTGCGGTAATATTTATTTTTCTGACGACCCAGTATCCGATCATTCCTATCCAGTATACTCTTATCAATGCCTTTACAATAGGAATACCCTCTCTTATTCTTGCGCTCGAACCCAACAAAGACAGGATAAAAGGAGTTTTCTTTGTAAATATCCTGAAGAATTCCATTGCATCCGGACTTACGGTCGTTCTCGGCATAATGATGTGCGTTATTGCGTCAAGTATTTTCGGCCTTTCTGCCGGTGAATATTCCACGCTCAGCGTATGCGTTCTTGCCGGAGTGTCGATGATGCTGCTTTTCCGCATATCAATGCCTTTCAATCTTATCAGAGTAATTCTGTTTATACTTATGAATACGGGTATGATCTGCGGCGTACTTTGCTTTACGGATTTCCTCGGCTTCAATGTGTTCAGCCTTGTCGGATTCGATATTCGTCTTGCTCTGATACTGGCAGGCATTATCGTCATTTCACTTTTGGTCTACATTGCTGTTTCTATACCTGTTCAGCATTATTCCCATAAACTTGAAAAGCTTTTTATCGAGTTCAGAAAAAAGAGATCTATGAAGAAAAAGTGATATGTTCAATACAGGGTGTTTTGCCTAAAATAACTTAAAAATTAGTGTCATAAATCATATTATTTTCTATATCTGTATACATTGACATTGCTTTCATCTGATGATATAATTACAGAGTATGTAATACAACCATTAATAGTTGGATTCAGGAGGATCTGAGATGGACGAAAAGAGAGAAAACCAACAGGAAACGGAAATAGACCTTCGGGTCGTACTTGACATACTGAGAAAGAATATTCTGCCCCTG
>CADCPT010000103.1 GCA_902803385.1 uncultured Ruminococcus sp. | reverse complement strand
CGAAATCCAGGTAACGCTTAAGTACAATAAGGTTACAAAAGAAGTAACAGCTTACGACAAGGACGGAAACATCATCGGCTCCGCTACTAAGCCCGGCGATGATAAGGACGGCGACAAGAAAGACGACGACAAGAAGGGCGATGACAAGAAGGGTGACGACAAGAAGGGCGACGACAAGAAGGGCGACGACGACAAAAAAGGAACCGATGATAACAAGGGCAACGATGTTATCAAGACAACAGGTTTTGATGTACCGAATGTTTCAGTTATTGCCGGTCTTGGTATCCTCCTCGTAACAGGCGCAGGTGTATATCTCCTCAGAACTTCTAAGAAGGAATCCGCTGATGCCTAAGCATCATCACAGGCGACATGGTTCAGGCATAGATGGGAAGAATTTTATAATTCTTCCCATTCTCTTTTCTGCTATAATACTGATATCCTGTTATATTTATATTTCAGTTGCAGCATCGAGCCTGATCTCACTCGCAAGCTTGTTTTTCTCAGACAGGGAAAGTGACTTCTCGGAAAGCTATACCAATATTTATGTTCCTGTTGCTGAGACCAGTGATTCTTCCAGAGATGAAAGGGAGACCATACCTATCTCTTCTGTCACGTATCCTCATGTCGGTGAGCAGTTTGGTGAGCTTATTATTGAAGACTGCCAGATCTCCGACAAGCTGTTTTTCGGCGACGGAACCATTCCGCTCAACAATGGTGTCGGAATATACAACGGCAGCTTTATTCCGGGTTACGGCAAGACAATACTTGTAGCCGGACATAATAATACCTACTTCAACGGCCTTAAATACGCTGAAAAGGGTCAGAAGGTAAAGATCCGTACAAGCTACGGCAACTATGTATATGAAATAACTGATATACAGGTAAAAAAAGCAACTGATACTTCAGCTTATGACCTTGCGGCAAATTATGAGAACCTCATTATGTACACCTGTTATCCGTTTGATGAACTTGGTCTTACGCCTTATCGATGTTTTGTTTATGCGATGCCGGTAAGCGGACCTGCCTTCGATAAGAATAGTTGAGAGGTGTGCATATGTCAAATTCAAAGAGCAACCATTCAGTAATAAAGTCCGTTTTGTATTCGGTTCTTTCATTTTTTCTTGCAGTAAGTCTCTTTTTCCTTGGTATTGCCTGTATTGTAAAGTTCAGCCTGTTTTCTCAGGATTTTATGATGAATGCGATGGCTTCGCAGGGATATTCAGCTATGATACAAGACGAGCTGAAGTCTGATCTTAAAAACCTTGGTCATGCAAGTGGTCTTACTGATGAATTTGTAGATAAATTTGTTGATTCTCTGGATATCTCCGGAGTTGAGTATGATTATGTCAAGGCCTTTTATTCCGGGGATAATACCCTTGTTGATACAGCGACTTTCAAGCAGCAGCTTTATGCCGCTCTTGATCAGTACGTTATAGACACCGGAATGGATCCCGAAAAGGTCTCACAGGAAAATGTAGACTATCTTGTAGAAAAGGCTACTTCAATATATGTTAACGATGTTTCTATCCCGTTTTTCTCGACCATTGCAAATTATGTTTACAAATATGACGGACCGCTGACTATCCTTATTGCCGGTCTTGCCGTTTTTGCGGCGATCATCGCTTTTCTAATAATATTTACGAATGAATTCGTCCACAGAAGATACAGATATCTTTGCTATTCGTTCACAACAACAGCGCTTTCGCTTGCTGTTATCCCGACTGTCGTTTTTGTCTCGGGATATATAACCAAGATCGGTATTGCAACAAGATCGCTTTACAATCTTTTTGTGTCTTATTTTTCTTCGTTTTTTATGTATTTCTATTTTGCGTCAGCAGTTTTTGCAGTTGCTGCTATAATCTGCTTTTTGGTTTTCTACAAAAGATATAAGCGTATCACCGGGCACCACAGTCATCATTAAGTGTGGCTGAGTTTTCAATTAAAACAAACAAATAAAACAAACAAACGAGGCAGTTATGTTAACACTGCCTCGTTCGCCTTATTACGCATCTGTCGTGACTGTGCTTATTAAAAACATTTTTCAGTGGTGCCAGGCGCGAAGCGGCTGGCACCACTGAAAAAACAAATTATTATTATCCCGGTCGTGCCGAAGGCGTGGTCGGGCGAACGGGACAAAGTTGATGCGACAGCTCCCTCTGAAATAACACTATATTTAAGTGCGCCGCAAGGTAGGCGCACGTTGTTATAACAGAGGAGCCGTGAATTATTTCACAGCCCCATAGTACATGAAAACAGGGAAGTAAACTGTGCAATCATTCAGTTGATGGCTTTTTTTCTGTTCTGAATAGAAAAACAAGTAATAATGGCATTAGAATAAAAGTGTAATGCAGGAATCTGACGGAATCTGCTGCACTGGTAAGAAGAAGTGCTGTTGAATAATTATAGAAAAACACAGGAAGGATAAACATGATTCTTTTCCAATGATCAGGTTTGTGTAACTTACACTTGGCCAGAACGGCTATTATCAGAATAAGATGCATAGAACCGACGTACAGAAACAGCCATGGAAAAAGCAGCATTGAAATTTTCGTTATTTTTGAATCTATCCATTTAATTGATGGTATTCCCTGTGGAGAAATACCGTAATCATTCTCTGAGATTCCCGGAAGTCTGTAATACCTGTAATCATCGCATACTGTGTAGACTACGTCTGTCAGCTTTATTACTGATTTCAGAGATGATACAGGGCAATGTTCAATGCATTTCAAGGACATATACACTATTTTTCCTGCTCCGTATTCTTCTATAACGTCTTGATTCGTTTCTTCGTGCCACTTTACGTGATTAAGGCTTCCGTAACTGTATTTTTTCTTCCATAATTCTTCGGGCGCAAATTTGTAGGCAAATTCAAGCGTATCCTCATCCACTTTTTCCGGTGAATATGTAACAGCAGCTCCGATAATATTCAATGGCAATCCCAGTACTTCCATTTCTCTTTTGTCAGGATCTGTAACATTAAGCGCAGAATACAAAGGATACTTTATTCCAAGTATTACTACAATAATTGAAAGACAAATAATCAAGGCTCTTTTTTTGTTTATCAGAATTATTACGGCAATGATTAATGGAATAGTAAACAACAGAGCATTATGGCGGAAAAGAGTTGTAAGTGAAGCTGCTGCAATAAACAGAATTGTATTGATCGGCTTTTTGATCCATTCACCGTTTGAAAAATAAATGTTGAGTGCGTATGTTACCATAAGTAATGCGCCGATACCAAAAGCAATGTCTTTGAACGGGAATAATGCCAGATTGGTTGTATGCGGATTAAGCATTACATACAGCAGGGATAAAACAGCATATTTTGTACTTGTGTGTTTTTTCACAGTTATCAGAGCATAGCCGAATACCAACCCGAAAACTGTTATTTGAAATATTGATACAGAGTTTATCCAACCGCCTGTTAACAGCAGGGGAAGCCTGAATACAAGAAGCGTATGTATGACCGGGTGCCAGTCGTTATATTTTCCGCTGATCGCCTGTGTGTACTGAGTAAAACAGTCCGGATTCATTGCGACGGGATAATATATAATATATTTCAAATATAGAATTAAAAGTGGTGTAACAAAGAAAAGAACGTTCGATATATTATCGGTTTTTCGCGGATCGGGTTTATGATCTATGTTTATTTTTCTGACCATTCTTAATATGACAGGACAAAAAACCATAGAGACCGCCGTGATAAACAAGACCCATCTGATAAAATATCCTATTTTATTTTCACACAAAAATGCAAAAGCTGAAAAAATAAATACAGAATACAGTGTTAGTATTATACCGTTAACGCCTTCAATATACGTCCAGGCTTTGTTTATCAAGGTATTCATAATGCCCCCCCGGTTTTTATTGGTGTTATATCAAATACAACGACCAACAGAATTATATCACAAATAGTCTGTATTCACAAGCAAAAGTCTTGGTCTGTGATAATTCGCCAGTGAGCCTGTACTGCGGCGCACTTAAAAAATGTATAATAGGGTACATTGTCAGCGAAGCTGCAGTCGGGTACAGTCTATGGCGTACATAATAGATTCTTTTCAACCTCTGTTGGATTTGGATTCATACAATCACAAAAAAATATATTCCGTAAGACCATTCGGACTTGAACTCCTGCAAAAAAGAAACCAAAGTAATTTCGCTGTTTTCGGTTCTTTCTGATCGATAGGTTTTCTTTAGAGAATAGTGAAAAGAGAATAGTGAATAGAGAGTAATACAGAAACGCCCCACGGAGCATTACTATTAACTATTCACTATTCGTTATTCTCTGAGCCCCCGAGCTTGCGAGGGGGTGTTTCTGTAAACAGAGTACAAAAAAGATATTTCTTGTGGCGCGGGAAAGAAATATCGCGTCCGACAAAAGCCGAACGCGAATCGGGTGCGGCGGCTCGCCGCTGGCCTGCCCGGTGGGAGTCGAACCCACGATCTTCAGAGTCGGAGTCTGATGCATTATCCAACTGTGCTACGGACAGATATATTCATTATAGGATAAAAAGCAAGCCCCCTCACATCAGTGAGAGGGCAGCGTCACGCGCCAGGAGGGACTCGAACCCCCGACCTACTGGTTCGTAGCCAGTCACTCTATCCGGCTGAGCTACTGGCGCATACATCCTTTCGGACTGCCCTACTATAATACCACAGCCGAAAGGAAAATGCAAGCATTTTTTAAAATTTTTTTAATTTCCTTTTGCTAAAACGCTGTTGCCGTAGCAGTCGATCGCTACTATCGCAGGAAAATCTTCTACCGTAAAACGATAGATGGCTTCTGTTCCGAGATCTTCGTATGCAAGAGTTTCACAGCTCTTGATACTTCTTGAGATCAGGGCAGCAGCACCTCCGATAGCTGCGAAATATACACAGCCGTTTTTGATCATAGAGCCTATAACCTCATCGCTGCGCTTTCCCTTGCCGATCATTCCTTTCAGACCTCTGTCAAGAAGTGCAGGAGCATATTTATCCATTCGATAGCTGGAAGTTGGGCCGGCGGGGCCTACAGCATGTCCGGGCTTTGCCGGAGCAGGACCTACATAATAGATGGTTTCGCCTTTTATATCGACAGGAAGCTCCTCTCCTTTTTCGATAAGCTCATGCAATCTTTTATGTGCCGCATCACGGCCTGTCAGCATTTCACCGCTGATAAGAACGCTGTCGCCGGCTTTAAGATCTTTTATTACCTCTTCTGAAAGAGGCAGAGTTATTCTTTTTATCATTTCAGTACTCCTTTGCGTGAATGTAGCTTATATCACAGTTTCCTTGTGTCTTGCGGCATGGCAGCAAATGTTTACGGCGACCGGCATTCCTGCTATATGAGTGGGGAAGTATTCAACATTAACTCCAAGGGCTGTATTGTCGCCACCGAGACCTGCCGGACCAAAACCCATTTTGTTTATTTCCGAAAGAAGCTCGTTTTCAAGCTCAGCGTAGCGGCTGTCCGGGTTTGATTTATTTATCGGTCTCAGTGTTGCTTTTTTTGCGAGCATGGCAGCCTTTTCAAATGTACCTCCGATACCGATGCCGACAACTATAGGCGGGCAAGGATTAGGACCTGCATATCGTACAGTGTCAAGGATGAATTTCTTTACCCCTTCGATGCCGGCGGAGGGAGTGAGCATTTTTATTGCAGACATGTTTTCGCTTCCGAAGCCTTTGCAGCCGGCAAGAATGTGAATCTTGTCACCGGGGACTATGGTCGTATATATTATTGCCGGGGTGTTGTCTTTTGTGTTTATCCTGTCAAAAACCGGATCATCTACAACGGATTTACGAAGATATCCGTCGATATAGGCGAGGCGCACGCCCTCTTGTACGGCATCTTCAAAGCTTCCGTTTTCAATTACTACTCTTTCACCGTACTCAACAAACATCACAGCCATTCCGGTGTCCTGACAGATAGGTATTTCCTCATCTGCGGCTATGCGATTGTTTTCCATAAGCTGACACAGCACTGCTTTGCCGGTTTCAGAGCTTTCTGTTTCTTCAGCTCTTTTCAGTGCATCGGAAATATCATTCCCGATGTAGTAATTCATCTCCATATACAGCTTTTTGACAGCGCCTGTGATCTCTGCTGCATTGATCGTTCTTATTTCCATATGATCGGCTATGAGCCTTCACCTCGTTTATAACTTTTTGGTCTACCCGTTATTTATTATAATGGAAAACATGTTTCTTTTCAATAGAAATATTGTGTTTTGGTGCTGTGAAATAATATGCAGTCGTTTCGCTGTATTTCGTGCGACTACCTTGCGGCAACCCCTGAAAAAACAAATTATTGGCAGCCCGGTCGCGCCGAAGGCACGGTCGGGCGGACGGGGCAGCGTTATTGCGAAAGTTCTCTCTGAAAAAACACTAAAAAAGGTTTCCGCAAGGTAGGTTTACGATTTTCATAATGATTATTCTAAACAATTATAAACAATTACACAAAAAACAATTATGATATATTGACAAATTTGTAAATTTATATTAAAATGAACCTGGATAAGTGTGTATTGTTATCGGGAGAACAATTATTTCTCTTAATATTCTATTTTTGATATATTCAGGGGTGTAACTATGCCTGCGGAGGAAAGAAAAAAGCTTGTAGAGGAAAAAAACATACATCTATGGTTTGCAGGTTCTCCTGTTGCCCTCTGCTCAGTTAAGCTTGAGCTTGATATGAACAAGGGATCAATGTTTGCCTATGCCAAGCTTATGAACGTGCAGCCGGAAAATATCAGCACGGTTGTATGCGATGTTATCTGCTATGATTCCATACGAAACGTTGTCGATGTACTCAAGGGAGTTGCTTTCTATGATCTTGACATCCCGCGCAACGGTGTATTCGGTATGGATACCCCGGTAAGAGTCAGAAATAACAATACGCGCAATATTGAATACGTTATCCTGTCAGTAACCACTACAAGCGGTGATACATGGAAAAATGAAGAGCGTAAGCGTTTTGATCTGAAAAAAAAAAAAAAAAGCCTTATAAATGTTCAGGCAGATTATAACAAGGATTTTATCAATAGCTGTACAAGGGCAAAAATAGATCATACCAAGCTTATTCTTGCGCCTGTTTTCGATGATATACATTGGATGTGTGCATGCGGAACGCTCAACTGGAACGATGAAAACACCTGCAGCGGCTGCGGTGTAGGAAAAGACTGGCTTATAAAGAATACCGACCTTGATTATCTGAAATCTCAGGCTGCATTCAGGCTTGAAGAGGCGAAGCGTGTCAGGGAAGAGGCGGAGCAGAAAGAAAGACTTGAGAAGGAAAGGCAAAAGGAAGAGTTTGCTGCCAGAAAAGAAAGCTATCGCAAGCAGCAAAAGAAAATGGAATCAAAGGCCAATATCAAAAAGATAGTTCCCGTTGTTTTGATCTTAGCCCTGCTTGTTGCAGGGGGCGCTGCGTTCTATTTTTTTGGAATGCCTTATATTGAGTATCAGAGCGCTCTGTCCGATATAAATAACGGAAAATATGATGAGGCTATAGAAAAGCTTTTTAAAATGAAAAACTATAATGACAGTGAGGTGCTTCTAAAAAAAGCATATTACGGCAAAGGCTCAAATGAGCTTTATAACGGAGATCCAATAAAAGCAATGAGTTTTTTTGATATGACCGGCGGCTACTCTGATTCAATGGAGAAGTACTATGAGGCTGCGTTTGCAGCCGCAAAGGCTCCTCTGCTTGAAGAAAACTATATGGAGGCTGCCGATTATTATCGGATAGCGATGGAAAGTACAGATGATGAGCTGAGAGAAAGCGCAGAGGATTTTTATAATAAGTGCCGTCAGCAGATCTACAGGTCTGCACAGGACGATATGGCAAGTACCAATTACAGAGGTGCCTATAAGAAATTCTTATACCTTGAGGATTACAAGAGCGACTGCAAGGAAAAGGCAGATGAATGTGTGTATCTTATGGGTAAGGCTGCATACCGTAAGCGTAATTACAGTGAAGCTATACAGATATTCGAGTCTATAAGAGGCTACAAAGATGTGGATGAGATCCTTGAGGAGCTTGATAATCTGAAAAAGGTAACAAGTGCGGCGTCTGACGACGGAATGCCTGCTGTATGGAACGGATATGAGATAACAAATTCCAAAACAGGTGAAAAGGTCGATTATGTTCTCGAATTCTACCTCGATGGAAGGTTTAAGTTTGCCATGATTGGAAGCGGAGAAGAAAACAACTCCGAGATCGAAGGCAGCTACAAAATAGAAGGTAACATCATTTACAGGATCTACATAGTTGAAGGCAGTGAAAAGTGGAGAAAATATCTTACGATCGAAAGCATTTCCTCGGGCACGGACGGCGTTGAAGGTAAGAACACTACAATAAAGCTTGAAGATCCCTTTGGGTCTGATGAGATCGTCACTGTTTACGGAAATATTATTTCTGACGATACCATATCCATATGATGTGTTCATAAATAAGCTCTGTCACAACAGCCAAGAGCCCTATTGTGACGGAGCTTGCTTTTTATCTTGTATTGTTGTTGATCGGAGGATAATGAATGAACGGAGATAATAACAAAACTGTTTCTCACGGAATAATACTGTTATTGCTGATGATTGTTGTAGCTATAGCAATATTTGTTCTTTATTCTAGTTCCTGGCAGCAGATTTTATCAGGATTGGAACAGGTACAGGAGAACAATAACAGAACCTGCGATTCCGATTTTAATATTCTAATCGTAGGCGACAGTATAGCAGAGGGAAGCGGTGCTTCTGATTATAATCATTCCTGGGCTAAACTATTGTCAAACAGAATTGATGAGACATATGGTTTAAGAACCAGGTTGACAAATGTTTCTATGGGCGGTAATACGTCTTATGCCGGCTATGTCAGAACTATGGCATTAGATGATAATATAGACTATGATCTGGTTATTATTTGTTATGGGCAAAATGACAGTGAAAAAAACTTTAGCCTGTATTATGAATCAATAATCAGATGCATAAAAAAGAAATATTCCCATGCATTTATAATAACCGTTCTTGAATCGAGTCAAAAAACGTATACTGACAAAATAAAGACGATACAAAGCCTTTCAAGTTATTATGCGATACCTGCAGCAGATACTATAGCTCCGTTTATGACAGATTATGATTCTCTTGTTAAGGATGGAGTACACCCTAATGATGAGGGTCATAAGATCTATTGTGAAAGTATTTTTGATGTTATAAGATCAAATGTAAACATAAGAAAGCAGAATATTCCGGATGATATTACAGTTGTGAATGAATCTGTTACTGTATTTGACAGTTTTCGTTGGATAGGAGCAGAAAGCTTTGTCAGGGATGGCAATTGCTTTTCACTGGAAACATCGATGAATGGTACAGTTTTAGGAATGGATTATTATCTTGTTTCAGGAATTAACCGCTGCAGGATATTGATCGATGGAGAAGAATTTGCATCTCCTGATGTGAATTATGCTTATGATTATAACCAGAGGATTATTCATACCGTAAACAGATGGCTTGAAGGTAAAACCGTAAATATCAAGCATAAAATAGAAATTGTTTTTCCGGATGACGAATCAGGCGAAAAACAGGCAGACAGATTCAACGGTATTGCTATAAGCTGATGAATACTTGTGGCTTGATCGTCAATAGTGTATCTGCGTGATCGTTGTCTTGAAATATATGCTGATTATGAAGTGCGCTCAGATAATTACGTTATTTAAGAGTGTGCTGTTCCATTAGCATATCCTATCCGACCGACCGCACCTTCGGTGCGACCTGGCTTTTAAAAGAATTAAGCGAGTTAAATGGCGTCTCCGCAGCCATTTGACCCGCTTATACTATATGGTAAGTGCGCCGCAAGGTAGAGGCACCCCAGGGCATCACTGATAATCTACTACATCTACCCAGCTTTTGAGGAATTCAGCTTCCTCCGGCTTGTTCTTGACAAGCTGAGAAGCTGCAACGATCGGCAGCCACTGCTGAACATACTGCTTAGCTGTATCACTCTTTGCACAGAAAATGTTCAGATACATATCAGCAGTTGCCTTGCCCTTGCCAAGAGCGAAAAGCAGATATGTTCTTGCTGCATCAGCAGATGCATTGCCCTGTGTAGCATGTGACCAGTCTATGATGTGGGGGTTTCCCTCGGGGTCAATAATAATGTTTGAGGGATTGAAGTCTCCATGGCAAAGCTTATTGTGTTTGGGCATGCTGTCAAGACGAGTGTGGAGCTCATAACGGATGGTGGCGTCGACCTGGCCTCCGAGTGATGAGATCTTGCGGTTCATCTTGTCCTTAAGTTTATTCAGAAGGGGGGCTTTCTTGCTCTGCACCCTGAGCTGAAGATCAACAAAGCGGTTCATATACTTTTCGAGGTTATCGGGGTCTTCAGCCATTATCTGTTCAAGGGTCTTTCCTTCAATGTATTCCATTGTTATTGCCCACTGACCGTCTATTAGTGAAACAGATTTGAGTGCAGGAATAGGCAGACCTGTCTCTTCAACTCTTGACTGGTTAAGCGCTTCGTTAAGTACATCGGATTTCGGGAACTTATCGGAAAAAACCTTTATTACATTATTTCCTTCTCTGTAAATTACTTTTTCTTTTCTTGTAGCGATGATATCCATATAAATATCTCCTTTCGGGTTGTTATCGGAAATGAGCCGACATATGCTCATCTGAATATATTATACTACTATAATTTCATAAAATATAGATTAAAAATGCAATAATTTTTGTGCTATTTCTTAGTTGAATTAACGAAATGTATAAATTATTGCAAGCAATTATCCAAAAATATGTCAAGATTCTGAACAAAAGAAAAATGTTTCACAGACAATCGGTAGGTAGAATAAAATGTAATACGGAGTACTTGACGTCAGGCTGCCGTTTAATGTGATAGATATCAAAAATCGGAGATGATAATATGGTATGTCAATATGATAGCTGCAGTTCGTGCCGTGATAAGTGCAGCGGCTTTCGCACAGGTATCATGGTTCTTGTAAGTATTCTCGGCGGAGCAGTTTTTGCCGCCGTGGGCGTATTGCTGTTTATTAACGGTCTACTGAGCGGTGTGTCATTAGCAGCATGGACAGCTTTGGCAGCTGCTCTGGTCTATCTTTTTGTTCTGATCTACAAGTCCTCTTCTGAAAACGAAGAGGGCATTGCATCCTGTTGTATCAAAAAACAGCTTGCTCCCTTGTTTATAGGTATTTTCGGAACGATCTTTTCTGCTGTTCTTGCAGTATCCTCTTCGCTTGTTGCAGGAACTGTATATCCTGCCGTGCTTGTAGGGCTTGTTTTCTTTTTCTTTGCCTATACTATCATAAGCACTTTGTTTCTTATAATGTGTCTGACCGACTGACGCCGGATCACAAATAACAAAGAGGTCTGCCGCATAACCAAGCCTTTGCGGCATACCTTTTGCTGAGCTTCGTGCGCATGCCCTGCGTTGCACTTATTAATGTTTTTTCAGAGTGTGATGTCGCATTAACACTGGTCAATCCGCCCGACCGTGCCTTCGGCGCGACCGGGCGGCTAACAAAGTGCGCCGCAAGGTAGGCGCATCCCAAGGGAACTTCCTACGTGCGCATGTGGCTGGTTTCAATGGGTTGCCGTCAGAATTCTTATTCTGCGACAGCCCCCTCTGAAAAAACAAGTCAATAAATAGTTCGCGGCAGTTATGCAGCAGCCGGGCTGCGAATTGTTTTACAGCCCCGTACAAGAGCTTTTTGAAAAGGTTTATTCTATGAGCATTTCAAGTATTCCCAAAGCTCTTTCCGATGCTTCTGCTCCTGATTTGTAAAATGCTCTTCTCAGCTGCATATTATCACGCGTCTGCAAATAAAGCTCCCTGTATTTTTTGCTCCGCCTTATTTCAAGTGGTATCATTGTCCGTAATAGCTGTCGGAGAGTCCCGCTTTCCTTTACCTGCGGTATCTCCGGGCGATAGGGGATACCTGTCATCATACGAAGGCTCTCTGAAAACTCACTTGCGGAGCGTCTGCATTCTTCTGCATATTCTCTTAGAATCGATTTCTCGCGTTCATTTCTTGCCGAACGAGCAAGCATTTCATATTGCTCAGCTGAATAGATCTGCCTGTTGATGATCTCCGGCAGTATTTTCCTGATGTCAGCAGGTCGTTTCATATGCCTCACCTCGCTAAAACATATGCGTAAATGTCAGTGATTATTTACACTTATTGCATCTTTATTCTATATAAGAAAATACTGCGGATGTTTTTTTGATATAATGGGATTTTGGATAGGCATATTATTGTGCGGACCAGACGCACTTCCTACGGAGGAAAGAAAAATGAGAATGAGGAACAAACCCTGGGCAAAGCCGGAGCTTGAAGCATGTCCCTGGTTTTATGATGAACCGCTGGAGAATAAGGGACATTGGCGTGCTCTTTTTAAAAAAGAAGCTCCGCTTTATCTTGAGCTTGGCTGCGGCAAGGGAGGATTTGCCGCGGAGGCTGCGCTCAGATCTCCGCAGTGCAATTTTGTTGCGGCTGATATAGAATTCAAGATGCTGGGCGTTGCAAGAAGAAAATGTGCTTCTGCTTTTGAAAACGCAGGCAGGGAGGTCGATAATCTTCTGCTTACCAGGTTCAATATTGAAAAGATATCGGATTATTTCGGAAAGGAAGATGCAGTTGATACGATATTCATTAACTTCTGTAATCCATGGCCGAGAAACAAGCACAAAAAGCACCGCCTTACACATCCCAACCAACTGAAACAGTACAGGATTTTTCTTAAGCCCGAGGGTCTTATCCGCTTCAAGACTGATGACGACGGGCTTTTTGAGGATAGTCTTGAGTATTTTGCAGAGTGCGGCTTTGAGCTCATTTTTGTTACTCGTGATCTTCACAAGGAAAACATGCCTGATAACATAATGACCGAACATGAAAGAATGTTTTCGGAGGAGGGTATACCGATCAAATACCTTCTTGCGAAAAAATGCGATTGATCGGAGCTGAATAGATAATGAAGTTTATGAAAGGAAAAGCTCTTCGTGCCTGCAGTACTGTTTTTGTCTGTGTAACTGCAGTTTTGTCGCTTTGCGGCTGTTCGGATATCGGCTTCGGTGATCAGGTATTGCTTCGTCCGCCGAGGGCTACCGGCGATAAGGCTGAGATACAGACTGTTATCGGTGAACAGGCGGGAGGTGCATATAAGCTGAAATATCCGCAGAAGGGCAAATATCGTTCTGCGATCACTACATTTGAAATAGGCCGCAGCGAATATGCCGTTGCTCTCTATTCGACTGAAAATGATTCAAAGCTCAATATTTCAGTTATTGCCGAATCCGACGGCAAATGGGATTGTATAGGAACATTTTCAAACAAGGGCACCGGAGTTGACAGGATCCTGCTGAATGATGTCAATAATGACGGCAAGGAGGATATCGTTGTAGGATGGAGCAATTATACGACCGGAAAAAACACCATAACGATATATTCAGTTGAGGATGGTATTGCCCGTGAGATGACAATGGACGAGACCTATAACGAAATGCTGATAGCTGATATAACGGGCGACAAGAACGATGATATCGTTACAATATCTCTCAGTTCCGCTCAGTCAGCCGAGGCAAGCCTGAAGGTTCTGCAGTATTCCGATCAGGCAAAGCGTCCTATAGCAAAATTTGCTTCTGAACTCGATCCCGTAGTTATCAGTCTGACAAGCGTCAGCTTCTGCAGGATAGACAGCGGCATCAGCGGTGTTGTGATAGACGGAGAAAGAGTCGGCGGTATGCTGACGACTCAGATAGTATACTATGACGCTGCATCCGAAACACTTGACAATCCTCTTCTTACGAAGGGTGATAACGGTACGTTCAAAAACCCGACAACGAGAAAGGATATCATCACATCACGTGATTTTGACGGAGACGGAATAACAGAGGTGCCGGTAATAACCTCTATGCCTGCTTCCAAGGGCGAAAGCGCCGGAACGGTGTGCAGCCTTACATCCTGGAAGCAACTCAGAACAAATGACGGTACTCTTCAGACTAAACTGAATACGGTAATTAATTATAATGACGGATACTATTTTATCCTGCCTGAAAACTGGGCGGGGCATGTGACTGCAAGGAGTGATGCTGCAAAGCGTGAGGTCAGCTTCTATTTGTGGAATGATAAAACAAGCTCCGTAGGCGACAGGCTTTTGAGCATACAGCGCTTTAATTCTTCGGAACAGCAGGCTGCCGAGGGAGACGGTTATAAGCCGCTGAATATCTCGCTTTCGGACGGCACGGATGCAGTTATTGCAGCACAGCTTTTCAGTACGAATACAAACGATAAAATGAACCTTACCTATGAACAGCTCGATGATCTGATAAAGGTATTATAAAGGAGGACACATTATGAAAAACATTCTTGTAGCCGAAGATGAAACTGCTATCCGTGATTTCGTGGTCATCAACCTCGAGCGTGCCGGATACAACGTTACAGAAGCGGAAAACGGTGCAGTTGCCCTTCAGAAGTATCGTGAAGCAAACGGAGATTTTGACATTGCCGTCTTAGATATTATGATGCCCGAAATGGACGGCCTATCCGTCTGCAAGGAGCTGAGAAAGGCAAACAACAATCTTGGCATCATTATGCTTACGGCAAAAACTCAGGAAATGGATAAGGTCTCCGGTCTTATGCATGGAGCGGATGACTATGTTACAAAGCCGTTTTCTCCTATGGAGCTTGTTGCAAGGGTAGATGCACTGTACCGCAGGATAGCGATCGCTGAAATGAGGAGCGAGAATAATTTCAAGGAGGAGATACGATCCGGCGATTTCACCCTTAATCTGAAGCATCATTCCCTGAAGAAAAAGGGAAGACTCATTGATCTGACTCAGGTTGAATTTCAGATAATGGAATACTTTTTCTCAAACCCCGGTACAGCGCTGGACAGAAGCGCAATACTCAAATATGTATGGGGCGATCAGTATGTCGGCGAGGAAAAGATAGTGGATGTTAATATCCGCCGCCTGAGAATGAAGGTCGAGGATAATCCATCATCACCGAAATACATAGTGACCGTTTGGGGTCT